>JAJRXW010000306.1 GCA_024276095.1 Gammaproteobacteria bacterium | reverse complement strand
TCTCCACCGTGTGCTTTCGCCATCACCGTCGTCAGCGCCGCTGTCAGCGTCGTCTTGCCATGATCCACGTGGCCAATCGTCCCGACGTTGACATGGGGTTTCGTACGCTCAAATTTCTCCTTAGCCATCAGCCTCTCCAGACTAGTCTTTCTTGATTACTTCTTCCGCTACGTTGGGCGGCACCTGCAGATATTTCTCGAATTCCATCGTATAGGTCGCACGTCCCTGGGACATGGAACGTAAATCGGTGGCATAGCCGAACATCTCGGCCAGCGGCACCTCCGCCTTGATAATCTTGCCTGCAGGAGACTCATCCATACCCTGCAGCACACCGCGACGCCGGTTCAGGTCGCCGTTCACGTCACCCATATATTCATCAGGCGTCACGATCTCGACCGACATGATCGGTTCGAGCAGCACGGGCTTGGCCTTCTTGACGCCATCCTTGAACGCCATGGAACCGGCAATCTTGAATGCCATCTCATTCGAGTCGACATCATGGTAAGAACCGTCGTAAAGCGTCACCTTGACGTCTACTACCGGGAAACCGGCCAGCACACCGCTTTCCATCTGCCCCTGCACGCCCTTGTCAACGGATGAAATGTATTCCCGGGGAACAGCGCCACCCACTACTTCGTTGACGAACTCGTAGCCGGAACCGGGTTCCAGCGGCTCGATGCGCAGAAACACGTGGCCATATTGCCCGCGACCGCCACTTTGCCTGACAAATTTGCCTTCCTGCTCGACCGATTTCCGAATCGTTTCGCGGTAGGCCACCCTGGGCCGCCCAACCGTTGCATCGACCTTGAACTCCCGGCGCATCCGGTCGACGATGATATCCAGGTGCAGTTCGCCCATGCCGGAAATGATGGTCTGACCGGACTCCTTGTCCGTTGCGACACGGAATGAAGGGTCTTCCTTGGCCAGCTTCTGCAGGGCAATACCCATTTTCTCCTGATCTGCCTTGGTTTTCGGTTCCACCGCCACAGCGATAACCGGCTCCGGAAACTCCATGCGCTCCAGGGTGATGACATGCTTCAGGTCCACAAGGCTGTCACCCGTCGTGACGTCTTTCAGACCGACTGCAGCAGCAATATCGCCCGCGCGGACTTCCTTGATTTCCTCGCGGGCGTTGGCATGCATCTGCAAAATGCGGCCGATACGTTCCTTCTTGCCCCGTGCGGAGTTGTAGATCGTATCGCCGGAATGCAGCACACCGGAATAAACCCGGAAGAAGGTCAGATTACCGACGAACGGATCAGTAGCAATCTTGAATGCCAGCGCAGCGAAGGGCTCATCGTCGCGGGATTCACGCACGCCGGGAGTCTCGTCCTCGAGAACACCCGTGATCGGCGGCACGTCCACCGGGGAAGGCATGAATTCTATGACCGCATCCAGCATGGCCTGAACGCCCTTGTTCTTGAACGCCGATCCACACAAAGTCAGCACGATTTCATTTTCGAGTGTGCGGTGCCGCAGGCCCTTGCGAATCTCGTCCTCGGAAAGATCCCCTTCCTCGAGGTACTTCTCCAGCAGTTCCTCGTTCGCCTCAGCGGCGGCCTCTACCAGTTTCTCCCGCCATTCCTGGCAGGCATCGACCATATCCTCGGGAATATCCGCCAGTTCGAAATCAATGCCCTGGGTCTCATCGTCCCAGTAGATCGCTTTCATCCGGATCAGGTCCACGATGCCCTTGAAGTTTTCCTCGGCCCCGATCGGCAAATGAATGGGGATGGGATTGCCGCCCAGTCGCTCTCTGATCTGGTTGACTACCCGCAGGTAATCCGCACCGGCCCGGTCCATCTTGTTGATGAAGGCCATGCGGGGTACCTTGTAGCGATTAGCCTGGCGCCAGACAGTCTCGGACTGGGGCTCTACACCCCCGACGGAACAAAAAACCGCAACGGCGCTGTCCAGCACCCGGAGCGATCGTTCTACTTCAATCGTGAAATCGACGTGACCAGGCGTATCGATGATGTTGATGCGATGTTCCGGAAACTGCTGGTCCATGCCGTTCCAGAAACACGTGGTCGCAGCCGAGGTAATGGTAATACCCCGCTCCTGCTCCTGTTCCATCCAGTCCATGACGGCAGCCCCGTCGTGGACTTCGCCGATTTTGTGAGACACACCGGTATAAAACAGAATTCTTTCTGTCGTCGTCGTTTTGCCTGCATCGATATGCGCCATGATACCGATGTTTCGGTAGCGCTCGATAGGGGTCGTCCGTGCCACAGCCTGCGTCCTCGTAAATTCAGTATCGGCTGGGTCAAGTTACCAGCGGTAGTGCGAAAAGGCCTTGTTGGCCTCTGCCATACGATGCGTGTCTTCCCGCTTCTTCACCGCCGACCCGCGGTTTTCCGAGGCATCCAGCAATTCACCGGCCAGCCGCTGGGCCATGGACTTTTCCGAACGCTTGCGTGCAGCATCGATCACCCAGCGCATGGCCAGTGTCTGGCGACGCGAGGGACGTACCTCGATCGGTATCTGGTAGGTCGCGCCACCGACCCGGCGGGACTTGACCTCCACCATGGGCTTAACGTTGTCCAAAGCGGTTTCGAGCAGTTCAACGGCATGTTCTTCAGACTGGCCGCTGCGGGTAGCCATTTGCTCGAGCGCCCCATAAACGATCCGCTCGGCAACGGATTTCTTGCCGCCATGCATGATCATATTCATGAATTTGGCCAGCATCTGGCTGCCGTGTTTCGGGTCCGGCAAGATGGTACGTTTCGGTGCTTGCGATCGTCTTGACATATTCGTGCTCGAAAAACTGTTTAGCTGTGATCAGCTCTGAATAAAATAACCGGCCCCTGGCAACTAGCCCTTGGGCCGTTTGGTTCCATACTTGGAACGACTCTGGCGCCGGTCCGAGACACCGGCACAGTCAAGCGTTCCCCGAATGGTGTGGTAACGCACACCGGGCAGATCCTTGACACGACCGCCGCGAATCAGCACGACCGAGTGCTCCTGAAGATTGTGACCCTCACCGCCGATGTAGCTCGTTACCTCGAAACTGTTGGTCAGCCGGACCCTGGCAACCTTGCGCAAAGCCGAATTGGGCTTTTTCGGTGTGGTCGTATAAACGCGGGTACAGACCCCGCGTTTCTGCGGGCTGCTCTCCAGGGCAGGTACATTGCTCTTGACAATTTTTGTCTTTCGTCCCTTGCGGACAAGTTGATTGACTGTAGCCATCAGGTCGCTCTCTGACCGTCCCTTAAAAAAATAATCGGCAAATAAAACTCAGCCCGCATGCGGTATCAGCGAGTGATCCATCATCCGGGCTTTCCGTATTCAACAAGGCTATCCGCCCTGACATTCTGGCTTCCATCGCACAGCCCGCGCTTTATTCCTTAATCGCTGGAGCGCTTCCGGCGTACGTTCTCGAGGTATACCCTCGCGGAACCGTGAATTGTATTGGGGTTAAAGAACCCATGTCAAGCACTCTGCTGACCGGGCCGGCGCCTCGGCAACCGGCCAGACCAGCGTCCTGGGCAGACCCTCGGCAGGAAGCTCTTCTCTATCCTGCCTCGGCCCCCGTTTCCGCGGCAACCGCTGGCGCGGCCGCTTCATCGACGACCGCCGCATCAGTCCCCGATTCAGGCCCGGTTTCAGGCCCGGTTTCAGGCCCGGATTCAGGCTCCTCTGCGGCCTCCGATCTGGCATTCTGCTGCTCCAGTTCCTGCAATTCATCGGCGATCTGGTCTTCCCGGGTCCGCCGCTGATCAGCGTGATGACTGTATCCGGTTCCGGCCGGTATCAGCCTGCCAACGATGACGTTCTCCTTGAGTCCGCGCAGATCGTCCCGCAGGCCCTTCACGGCTGCCTCGGTCAGGACCCTGGTGGTCTCCTGGAAGGATGCAGCCGATATGAACGACTCGGTGGCCAGCGAAGCCTTGGTAATACCAAGCAGCAACGGGGAATAGCTCGCCGGTTTTTTGCCGGCGGATTCGGTCGTCTCGTTGATCTGAAACAGCCGCGCCTTGTCGAGTTGCTCGCCGCGTAACAGGTTGGTTTCCCCGGCATCGGTGATCTCAACCTTGCGCAGCATCTGGCGGATAATCACCTCGATGTGCTTGTCGTTGATTTTCACGCCCTGTAACCGGTAGACATCCTGGATTTCGCGCACCAGGTAATCAGCAAGGGATTCAGCCCCCCGGAGACGAAGAATGTCATGGGGAGTGGGCTCGCCTTCGGCGATGACCTCTCCGCGCGAAACCTGCTCACCTTCAAAGACACTCAGGTGGCGCCATTTGGGAATCAGCGACTCACGCTGCTCACCGTTTTCATCGGTGATCACCAGGCGCCGCTTGCCCTTGGTTTCCTTGCCGAAACTGACGGTTCCGGTCGCCTCCGCAAGAATGGCCGGATCTTTCGGCTTGCGTGCCTCGAAAAGATCGGCCACACGCGGCAGGCCGCCCGTGATATCGCGCGTTTTCGAGCTTTCCTGGGGTATTCTCGCGATGACATCGCCGACCAGGACCCTGGCGCCGTCTGTCATGCTGATAATGGCCCCCATGGGCAGTGCGTAAACGGCCGGAATATCCGTTTTGGCGAAAAAGACCTCCTTGCCCTTTTCGTCGATCAGCTTGGCGGTCGGGCGCAGATCCTTGCCCGCAGAACCGCGCTGTTTCGGATCCAGCACCATGATGCTGGACAGACCGGTCACTTCGTCGATCTGATCGACCACCGTCACGCCGTCGATAAAATCCTCAAACTTCAGAAAACCGGAAACTTCCGCCACAACAGGATGAGTATGCGGATCCCAGGTGGCAATGATCTGCCCGGCGGCTGCTTTTTCTTCGTCCTTGACGGTAATGGAAGCGCCATAAGGCACCTTGTAGCGTTCCCGCTCCAGCCCATGATCGTCGACTACGCCGATCTCACCGGAACGACTGACTGCGACCAGGTAACCCTTTTCGTGGCTGACGGTCTTGAGGTTATGGAGACGGATCGTTCCGCCCCGCTTGACCTCGATGCTGTTGCCCGCTGCCGCACGGGAAGCGGCGCCGCCGATATGGAAGGTTCTCATGGTCAGCTGCGTGCCGGGCTCGCCGATCGACTGTGCGGCAATAACACCTACAGCTTCGCCGATATTGATCAGGTAGCCCCTGGCCAGGTCTCGCCCGTAGCACTGGGAACACACACCGTATCGCGTTTCGCAAAGGATGGGGGAGCGTACCTTGACCCGGTCGATGCTGTGTTTTTCGAGCACGCGCACCATCGCCTCATCCAGCAAAGTGCCGGACTCCAGGATCACCTCGCCGGTTTCGTGATTGGCCGCCGCTTCTGCCAGCACACGACCCAGAACGCGTTCGCGAAGCGGCTCGACAACATCGCCGCCTTCAACGATGGGTGTCATCCACACACCGTTTTCCGTGTTGCAATCGGGCTCGGTCACCACCAGGTCCTGTGCCACATCGACAAGACGCCGGGTCAGGTAACCGGAGTTCGCGGTTTTCAATGCTGTATCCGCCAGGCCTTTGCGAGCGCCGTGCGTGGAGATGAAATACTGCAACACGTCCAGGCCTTCCCGGAAATTGGCGGTAATCGGCGTTTCGATGATCGATCCGTCCGGCTTGGCCATCAGTCCGCGCATGCCGGCCAGTTGCCGGATCTGTGCCGCGGAGCCACGGGCACCGGAGTCCGCCATCATGAAAATGGAGTTAAATGACATCTGATCGGTCTCGACACCCTTGGCATCCTTGACCCGCTCCGTTCCCAGCTTGCTCATCATCGCCTTGGCGACCATGTCGTTGGTCCGGGACCAGATATCCACAACCTTGTTGTAGCGCTCTCCGTTCGTGACCAGGCCATTTGCATACTGATTCTGGATTTCAGCCACTTCGGCTTCGGCTTTTTCCAGGATCGCCCCTTTTTCTTCAGGCACCACCATGTCATTGATGCCGATGGAAATACCGGCCCGGGTTGCACCGGAGAACCCCATGTACATCAGGCGATCGGCAAAAACGACCGTTTCCTTGAGACCTGCGTGCCGGTAGCTCTCATTGATGGCATTCGAAATCGCTTTCTTGTTCATCGCCTGATTCACCAGATCAAACGGCAGCCCGTCGGGCAGTATCTCGGAAAGCAGCGCACGGCCAACCGTAGTATCGACCAGTCGCGTCGCGGTGACATTTTGTCCGGTCTCATCCGTCTCGGTGGTCACCAGCCGGATCTTGACCGTAGCCTGCAGCGCGACCGAGCCGTTCTCATAGGCGCGGTGGGCTTCACGCACATCACCGAATACCATGCCCTCGCCCAGTGCATTCACCCGCTCCCGCGTCATGTAGTACAGACCCAGAACGACGTCCTGCGACGGCACAATGATCGGTTCGCCGTTGGCGGGCGAAAGGATATTGTTGGTCGACATCATCAGGGCACGGGCTTCCAGCTGCGCTTCCAGCGACAGTGGCACGTGGACAGCCATCTGGTCGCCATCGAAATCGGCATTGAATGCTGTACAGACCAGCGGATGCAGCTGAATCGCCTTGCCTTCGATCAGCACCGGCTCGAATGCCTGGATGCCGAGTCGGTGCAGAGTCGGTGCGCGGTTCAGGAGCACCGGATGCTCGCGAATCACCTGTTCCAGGATATCCCAGACCTCGGCCCCTTCGCGTTCGACAAGACGCTTGGCTGCCTTGATGGTCGAAGCCTCGCCACGCAGCTGCAACTTGCCGAAAATAAACGGCTTGAACAGTTCCAGGGCCATCTTCTTGGGCAGCCCGCACTGGTGCAGCTTCAGGGTCGGCCCGACCACGATCACGGAGCGGCCGGAATAGTCGACCCGCTTGCCGAGCAGGTTCTGCCGGAACCGCCCCTGCTTGCCCTTGATCATGTCGGCCAGTGACTTCAGCGGACGCCGATTGGTGCCGGTGATCGCCCGGCCCCGCCGGCCGTTATCGAGCAGCGCATCCACAGATTCCTGCAGCATGCGTTTTTCGTTCCGTACGATAATATCCGGCGCATTGAGTTCGAGCAGGCGTCGCAACCGGTTATTACGGTTGATCACCCGCCGGTAGAGATCGTTCAGATCGGAGGTTGCGAATCTTCCGCCATCCAGCGGTACCAGCGGGCGGAGATCCGGCGGCAACACCGGCAACACCGTCAGTACCACCCATTCCGGACGGTTGCCGGATTCGATGAATGCTTCCAGCAGCTTGAGCCGCTTGGACAGGCGCTTGATCTTGGTTTCCGATGCCGTCGCACCGATATCCTCCCGGACCTGAACCACTTCTCGCTGCAGATCCATGGTGCTGAGCATGTCGTAGACAGCTTCCGCGCCCATTTTTGCATCGAACTCGTCACCATGCTCTTCGATGGCTTCCAGGTACTGCTCGTCCGTCAGCAGCTGGCCGCGTTCGAGCGTCGTCAGCCCCGGCTCGACCACGACGAATGCCTCGAAATAAAGCACCCGCTCGATTTCCCGCAGCGTCATGTCCAGCATCAGGCCGATTCGGGACGGCAGCGATTTCAGGAACCAGATGTGCGCCACGGGGCTGGCCAGTTCGACATGGGCCATGCGTTCGCGCCGCACCTTTGTCTGTGTCACCTCTACGCCGCATTTTTCGCAGATCACGCCGCGATGCTTGAGCCTTTTATACTTGCCGCACAGGCATTCGTAATCCTTGATCGGACCGAATATCTTGGCGCAGAACAATCCGTCTCTTTCCGGCTTGAACGTCCTGTAGTTGATCGTCTCCGGCTTTTTGACTTCACCATACGACCAGGATCTGATCAGCTCCGGGGATGCCAGGCCAATACGAATCCCGTCAAAGTCTTCAACGGCGCCCTGCTGGCTGAACAGTTGCAGTAAATCCTTCATAAGTCACCCGCGCGGTATTTCAATTCATTCAATCTCAAGCTCTCAGTCCCGTTCCAGTTCCACATTGATACCCAGGGAACGGATTTCCTTTACCAGGACGTTGAACGACTCGGGCATGCCCGCATCCATTTCGTGCGTGCCATCGACGATGTTCTTGTACATCTTGGTACGGCCCTGCACATCATCGGACTTGACGGTCAGCATTTCCTGCAGCGTGTAGGCGGCACCGTAGGCTTCCAGCGCCCAGACCTCCATCTCACCGAAGCGCTGGCCGCCGAACTGGGCCTTGCCGCCCAGCGGCTGCTGGGTGACCAGGCTGTACGGGCCGGTCGAGCGCGCATGCATCTTGTCATCGACCAGGTGATTGAGCTTGAGGATATACATATAGCCCACGGTGACCGGCCGATCGAAGGGCTCTCCGGTACGCCCGTCTGTCAGCATTGCCTGTCCGGTCTCGGGCAGCTCCGCCAGCTTCAGCATGTGCTTGATTTCCGCCTCGGTGGCACCGTCGAATACCGGTGTTGCCATCGGCACACCGTCACGAAGGTTTCTTGCCAGCTCAACGACTTCCGGATCGGACATGCCCTTGATATCCGCAGGCTGCCCGCCGGTCTTGTTGTAGACATCTTCAAGGAAGCCACGCAGCTTCGACATCGCTGCCTGGCTGTCGATGAGTTCGCCGATCTTGCGACCGATTCCCTTGGCGGCCCAGCCCAGATGGGTCTCCAGCACCTGTCCCACGTTCATTCGCGAGGGAACGCCCAGCGGATTCAAAACGATATCCACCGGCTGCCCGTTATCCAGATACGGCATGTCCTCGACCGGCACGATCATCGAGATAACGCCCTTGTTTCCGTGGCGTCCGGCCATCTTGTCTCCCGGCTGGATGCGCCGTTTGACCGCCATATAGACCTTGACCATTTTCAGGACACCCGGCGCCAGATCGTCGCCTGCGGTAATCTTGCGGCGTTTTTCCTCGTACCGTTCCTCGAATTCTTCACGCTGCTCCCGCAACCGGCGCGCTGCGCTTTCCAGTTGGGAGTTCGCATCGTCATTGTGCAGCCGGATATCGAACCACTGTTCCCGGGGCAGTTCCTCGAGATAGGCTTTGGTTACCTTGCTGCCGGCCTTGAGGTTATTCGGCCCGCCCTCAGCCTGCTTGGACAGCAACATGCGTTCGACACGTTCGAAAATGTCGTCTTCCAGGATCCGTTGCTGATCGTCCAGATCCTTGCGAACGCTTTCCAGTTCCTGCGCCTCGATACTCAGGGCACGGGTGTCCTTGTCGACGCCGTCGCGCGTAAACACGCGAACATCGATGACCACGCCGTCCATTCCCGGCGGCACGCGCAGGGAAGTATCCTTAACATCGGAGGCTTTCTCGCCGAAAATCGCTCTGAGCAACTTTTCTTCCGGCGTCAGCTGGGTTTCGCCTTTTGGCGTCACTTTGCCGACCAGGATGTCTCCGGCACGAACCTCGGCACCGATAAATGCGATGCCCGACTCATCCAGCTTGGCGAGTGCCGTATCGCCGACATTCGGAATATCGGCCGTCACTTCCTCGGAACCGAGCTTGGTATCCCGCGCGACGCAGGTCAGCTCTTCGATATGAATGGTGGTAAACCGGTCTTCGTGAACCAGGCGCTCCGAAATCAGGATCGAATCCTCGAAGTTGTAACCGTTCCACGGCATGAAGGCAACCAGCAGATTCTGCCCGAGCGCCAGTTCGCCGAGGCTGGTCGACGCACCGTCGGCAATCACATCGCCGCGCGCAATCTTGTCACCGGTATGCACCAACGGCCGCTGGTTGATACAGGTATTCTGGTTCGAGCGCGTGTACTTGGTCAGGTTATAGATATCCACACCCGACTCTCCGGCGGTCGTTTCGGTATCGTCAACCCGCACGACGATCCGCGAGGCATCGACCGAATCGACGATCCCGCCACGCGCAGCCACCATGGTAACGCCGGAATCGACTGCAACGACGCGCTCCATGCCGGTGCCCACCAGCGGTGTTTGCGAACGCAGAGTCGGCACCGCCTGGCGCTGCATATTCGAGCCCATCAGGGCGCGGTTGGCATCGTCGTGCTCCAGGAAAGGAATCAGCGAAGCGGCAACCGAAACGATCTGCTTCGGCGACACATCCATGAAATTGATGCGCTCTTTCGGCAACAGCGTAAATTCGTTCATGTGGCGCACCGGAACGAGGCTGTCGACGAACTCATTCTTCTTGTTCAGCTCGACATTGGCCTGGGCAATCACGTATTGCCCCTCCTCGATGGCGGAGAGATATTCGATCTCCTCGGTGACCTTGCTGTTGACTACCTTGCGATAGGGCGTCTCGACAAAACCATAGTTATTGGTGCGCGCATAAACAGACAAAGAGTTGATCAGGCCGATATTCGGCCCTTCAGGGGTCTCGATGGGGCACACCCGTCCATAGTGTGTCGGGTGCACATCGCGCACCTCGAAGCCCGCCCGCTCGCGGGTCAGGCCGCCCGGCCCGAGCGCCGAAACGCGCCGTTTGTGGGTTACTTCCGACAGCGGGTTGTTCTGGTCCATGAACTGCGACAACTGGCTGGAACCGAAAAACTCCTTGACGGCAGCAGCAACGGGTTTCGCGTTGATCATCTCCTGTGGCATCAGTCCTTCGGATTCCGCCAGCGTCAGCCTTTCCTTGACCGCTCTTTCGACGCGAACCAGTCCAACCCTGAATGCATTTTCCGCCATTTCGCCAACGCTGCGAATGCGGCGATTGCCCAGGTGATCAATATCGTCGACAGTGCCCCTGCCGTTGCGAATATCCATCAGTACTTTCAGGACATCGATAATGTCCTCTTTGTTCAGCACGCCCGAGCCTTCGGTCTCTTCCCTGCCGACACGCCGGTTGAACTTCATGCGACCGACGCCGGAGAGATCGTATCGTTCCGGATTGAAAAACAGGTTGTTGAACAGGTTTTCCGCGGCATCCTTGGTTGGAGGTTCTCCCGGGCGCATCATGCGATAGATTTCAACCAGCGCTTCGAGCCGGGTTGTCGACGGATCGATTCTCAGCGTGCTGGAGATAAACGGCCCCTGGTCCAGATCGTTCACATGGAGCGTCTTGATCGTCTTGATGCCCTTCTCGATCAGAGTGTCGATCAATTCGATTGTCAGCTCTTCGTTGGCTGCAGCAAGCAGCTCCCCGGTTTCGGTATCGACAACGTCGTGCGCGAGAATGCCGTCTACCAGGAATTCCGGCGGTACAATCAGACTGTCGGCCTTGGAATTCTCCAGCTGTTTGACATGACGGGCCGTGATGCGCCGCCCTTCTTCAACCAGCAGCTTGCGGCCGATCTTGATATCGAACTGTGCCGATTCACCGCGCAGCCGCTGCGGTACGAGACTCCACTTGATTTCTTTCTCCGAAAGAGTGAACTCGTTGGTTTCGAAGAACATCGCCAGCATTTCTTCGTTGGAGAAACCCAGCGCGCGCAATATGATCGTGACCGGCAATTTTCGACGCCTGTCGATCCGTGCAAACACGCAGTCCTTTGCATCGAACTCGAAATCCAGCCACGAACCGCGGTAGGGGATAACCCGGGCCGAGAACAGCAGCTTTCCGGAAGAGTGACTTTTGCCTTTATCGTGATCGAAAAATACACCGGGTGAACGATGCAGCTGCGACACGATGACCCGCTCGGTTCCATTGATCACGAAAGTGCCGTGATTGGTCATCAACGGCATCTCGCCAAGATAGACCTCCTGCTCACGCACTTCCTTGACCGGCTTTTTCGGGCCCGATACGTCCCTGTCATAAATGACCAGGCGAACCTGCACACGCAACGGTGCGGCGTAGGTCAACCCGCGAAGCTGGCATTCCTTGACGTCGAAAACCGGCTTGCCCAACCGGTAGCTGCTGTACTCAAGCGCTGCATTGCCGGAATAGCTGACAATCGGAAAAACGCTGTTGAATGCCGCATGTAACCCATGCGCCTCCCGTTTGTCCGGGTCGACATACTCCTGCAGGAATTTCCTGTAGGAATCGACCTGAATGGACAACAGATAGGGAACCTCCATGAAGGAAGGCCGCTTACCAAAATCCTTTCGAATTCGCTTTTTCTCGGTAAAGGAATACGCCATGAAATAGCACCTCTGTGCAGGCTATTCGCCCCCACACCACAAGGATGCGGATGCTGGCAACAGGCGACGGCTAGCGCCGTCGACTGCTACCGCTTGAAAAGGCATCATTAATAAAATGCTGTTTGATCGCTGATTACTTGAGTTCGGCAGTTGCACCAGCTTCTTCAAGCTGCTTTTTGACCTCTTCCGCCTCATCCTTGGAAATACCTTCCTTGATGGTGGCGGGAGCGCTCTCGACCAGGTCTTTGGCTTCCTTGAGCCCCAGACCGGTAATCGTTCGCACGGCCTTGATCACCGCAACCTTGGTTGAACCGAAACTGGACATGACAACGTCAAACTCGGTCTGCTCCTCGGCGGCACCACCGGCATCTGCTGCAGGCGCAGCCGCCACGGCTACGGGGGCAGCGGCACTGACGCCGAATTTCTCTTCCATGTCGGAGATCAGCTCCACGACATCCATTACGCTCATATTGGCGATTGCTTCCAGAATCTCATCTTTTGAGACAGCCATTGTTACTCTCCTTAACTAAAGTCCCGAGTCAGTATCGGGTGATCATTGATAAAAATATGCTAAAAAAATATACGCAAACCACAACCTACTGGCCGGATTCCTTCTGGTCACGCACGGCGGCAAGAACACGCACGACCTTGGTCGGCGCTTCAGCCAGTGTGCGAACGAGTTTCTCAACCGGCGCTCTCATGAGCCCGGCCAGCATTGCGATGGCCTGGCCCCTGGTGGGCAGACTTGCAACGCGATCCAGCTCACTGGCCTCATAGGCCTGACCCCCGATAGCGACTGAAACCGCGACCAGCGCTTCGTTGTCCTTGCTGAAATCCTTGACAACCCGTGCCGCCGATCCCGGATCTTCACGGGAAAAAGCCAGCATGATCGGGCCTTTCAAAGAGTCCTTGAGGCATTCGAAGCCCGTACCCTCGACAGCGCGCTTGGCCAACGTGTTTTTCATGACACGCAAATACACGTCGGCTTCACGAGCCTTGGCGCGCAACTCTGTCATCTGCTCCACATTCAGCCCGCGGTATTCCACCGCTACGGCAGAATGGGCGGCATCGGCAACGGCATTCACCTCCGCCACCAGCGCCTTTTTCTCATCCAGTCTGAGTACCATTTGCTCCTCCTGGCAGTCATCTGTCCAAATCGAGCGACGATCCTTCGCCGCTCGCCCATTGCTGCTTCTTTGCAAAAGCAGTTGCGACGGTGACCTCACCAGAAAGTTCTGACTCGGAATTCACCATCTGCGCAGGCCGGCCTGCAGGCCATTTAAACAACAGACAAACACTCTCTGCTGCACCAGCGGTCTTTGACGATTACCGGCTACTCACCGGCTTTTTGCGATCCCTCGCATCAGCGGCCCAAAGCAGTATCACCCGCCCGTGACCCTCTGATTTCCATCTTCCCTGAGAATACCTGTCGATCAAATCGTCCGATCGATTCCCGTTAAACAATCAATATTTCATCGCAGCGTGATCGACGGTTACTCCCGGACCCATCGTGGAAGATACCGTCAAACGCTTCATGTACTGTCCCTTGGCCGAAGCAGGCTTGGCCTTGACCAGGTCAGCCAGCAGCACCTCGAGGTTCTCCCGTAATGCGCTTACCTCGAAATCCGCCCTACCAATCGGGCAGTGAATAATGCCGGACTTGTCCGTCCGGTAGCGAACCTGGCCCGCCTTGGCATTACGCACCGCCGCTTCCACGTCCTGCGTTACCGTACCGACCTTCGGGTTCGGCATCAGTCCGCGGGGGCCCAGGATCCTGCCGAGCTGTCCGACCAGACGCATCGCATCCGGTGTGGCAATGACCGTGTCATAGTTCAGGTCGCCACCTTTTATTTTCTCCGCAAGATCGTCAAAGCCGACAACATCTGCACCGGCGGCAGTGGCCTTTTCGGCATTTTCGCCCTGGGCGAAAACAGCCACGCGCACTTCCTTGCCCGTCCCATGCGGCAGCACCGTCGAACTCCTGACCACCTGATCGGATTTCCTCGGATCAACCCCAAGGTTCACGGCTACGTCTACAGACTCCTTGAACCTGGCGGTTGCGAGTTCCTTGACCAAAGCCAGGGCATCTTCCACGGGGTATACCTCCGACCGGGAAACCTTTTCGCGATATTCCTTTACACGCTTGCTCAGCTTACCCATGTCAGACACCCTCCACTTCGAGACCCATACTGCGGGCCGTGCCTGCGATGGTTCTCACTGCGGCGTCCATATCCGCCGCGGTCAGGTCCGGATCCTTGGCCGTGGCAATTTCTTCGAGCTGGCCCCGGGTAACCGTTCCAACCTTGTTGGTATTCGGCTCACCACTGCCTTTTTTGAGGCCCGCGGCCTTGAGCAGCAACACCGCCGCAGGCGGCGTCTTGGTGATGAAAGTAAAGCTGCGATCGCTGTAGACGGTGATGACAACCGGTATCGGCATTCCGGGCTCCATGCTCTGGGTTTGAGCATTGAATGCCTTGCAGAATTCCATGATATTCACGCCATGCTGGCCCAACGCCGGACCCACGGGCGGGCTGGGATTTGCCTTGCCTGCAGCGACCTGCAACTTGATATAAGTGGAAACTTTCTTTGCCATCTTCCTGTCCTGTCGGGTACCAACGCTACTCGCCGCAATTTAATTCAGAGTGATTAACGGCAATCGGGGCAAACACCCCGGGCACCGCCCCTGAAAACCCGCAACTGTGCAGCTCCCCTTGTCTGTATCTGTTTACGTCTGTATCTGCTTACGTCTATGCCTGTTTACCAGGCCTGGTTAATATTCAAAATCCGGTTCATGAGCCGGTTACTGCTTTTCAACCTGGCCAAAATCCAGCTCGACAGGCGTCGACCGGCCCAGAATCTGGACAGCCACATGCAGCTTGCTCTTGTCGTAATTGACATCTTCCACGACGCCATTGAAATCGTTGAACGGCCCGTCTATGACGCGCACCACCTCACCCGGCTCGAACAATACCTTCGGCCTCGGCTTGTCTGCTCCTTCCTGTACACGATTCAGGATCGAGGCAGCCTCGCTGTCGGAGATCGGCGCCGGCCGGTCGCTGGACCCGCCAATGAACCCGAGGACCTTCGGAACCTCCTTGACCAGGTGCCAGGTCTGCTCATCCAGGTCCATCTGCACCAGCACATAGCCGGGAAAAAACTTGCGCTCGCTCCTGCGTCTCTGGCCCTCGCGCATTTCCACCACTTCCTCGGTGGGCACGATAATCTCGCCAAACTTGTCCTCAAGCCCTTTCAGCTTGATGCGCTCTTCCAAAGCCGTTTTAACCTTGTTCTCAAAATTGGAGTAGGCATGTACGACGTACCACTTCTGCGTCACGCCCTATCCTCCCTGTCCGGTAAGAATCTTGGTGCCCCATAAGAGAACCAGATCCAGCAACCAGAAAAACACGCCCAATATCAACGCGAACACCAATACCGTGAGAGTCGTCTGCAGTGTCTCCTGCCGGGTCGGCCAGATAACCTTGCGGATCTCTACCCTCGAACCCTGGATAAAGGCCCAAAGAGTCCGCCCCTGCGTCGTCTGAAATGCAATCACGATCGCAATGATGAGCGCTGCCAGCATGCCGATTGCACGCAGCAACAATGACTCGTCCTGGTAGAAATTGTAGGCGTATATACCGCCCACCAGCACTACCGCGGCCAGGAATAACTTGACCGTATCCAGCGGACCTGGGCTCGACTCTGCTTTTGTGTTCATCAGTACCCTAAGAACTAACCCCGGGAACCCCCCGGAAAAACCATGAGGTAAAACCATGGGAAGAAAACGCTGTCCGACTCATGGCAGGCCAGGAGGGACTCGAACCCCCAACCTGCGGTTTTGGAGACCGCCGCTCTACCAGTTGAGCTACTGGCCTTTTATACAAGGCGTCCTGTTTACTTCAATATCTTCGCAACCACACCGGCACCTACGGTCCGGCCACCTTCCCGGATGGCAAACCGCAGCCCTTCTTCCATCGCAATCGGGTTGATCAGATCAACCTTCATCTGGATGTTGTCTCCCGGCATCACCATCTCCACTCCCTC
>JAJRXW010000305.1 GCA_024276095.1 Gammaproteobacteria bacterium | reverse complement strand
TTCTTGAGCAATCCGTCGTACTGGTGCGACATCATGTGCGCCTGTAACTGGGCCATAAAGTCCATCGTAACCACCACGATAATCAGCAGGGAAGTACCACCGAAGTAGAACGGCACCTGCCAGTAGAGAATCATGAATTCCGGCAGCAGACAGACCGCCATGATGTAAAGACCGCCCCAGAACGTCAGCCGGGTCAGCACCTTGTCGATGTACTCGGAAGTCTGGCGGCCGGGCCTGATCCCCGGAATGAACGCCCCGGATTTCTTCAGATTGTCCGCCGTATCGCGGGAATTGAACACCATCGCCGTGTAGAAAAAGCAGAAAAACATGATCATCGATGCGTACAGCAGAATGTAGATCGGCTGACCCGGCTGCAGCTGGGCAGCCAGTGACTGCAGCCACCCAAAACCCTGGCTGGTCGCAAACCAGCTGGCAATCGTGGCCGGAAACATGATGATGCTGGAGGCGAAAATCGGTGGAATAACGCCCGCCATATTCAGTTTGAACGGCAGGTGGCTTGACTGCCCGGCATACATTTTTCTGCCCTGCTGACGCTTGGCATAATGGACGGTAATACGCCTCTGGCCCCGTTCAATGAAAACGACAACCGCGGTGACGCCCAGTACCAGCAGCAGCAGTATCAATGCAGTGGCAGCCTGCATTTCACCGGTATTGACGAGCTCCAGGGTACCGCCAATGGCTGCAGGCAGCCCGGCAATAATGCTGGACAGGATGATCATGGAAATACCGTTGCCGATACCGCGCTCGGTAATCTGCTCGCCCAGCCACATCAGGAAAACCGTACCCGTCACCAGCGTGACGGAAGCAGTGAATACGAAATTCGGTCCGGGATTGATTACCAGCCCCTGGTTTTGCAGCGCGGCGGAAGCGGCGATCGCCTGGAAGGTTGCCAGGAAAATCGTACCGTAGCGCGTGTACTGCATGATCTTGCGCCGCCCGGCCTCACCTTCTTTCTTCAGTTCCTTCAGGGCCGGCAGCGAAGCTCCGGCGAGCTGCATGATAATCGACGCCGAAATATAGGGCATGATGCCCAATGCAAATATGCTCAGGCGCTGCAGTGCTCCACCCGAAAACATGTTGATCATATTAAAGATGGTGCCCGACTGGTCCTGGAAGAACTGATCGAGCGCAACCGGGTCGATACCCGGCACCGGGATGAATGTGCCGATCCGGTAGACAATCAGCGAGCCGACCAGGAAAAACAGGCGCGAACGCAAATCTGAGAACCGGGCTGCTTCGCCCAGCGCTGCCGCCGGATTGACTAAATTACCTTTCGCCACGTTTATCTGACCTGTATCTTTCCGAACCTGGCCCGGAATCTACTCTTCGATGGATCCGCCGGCAGACTCGATCGCCTTGCGGGCTCCTGGTGTCACTGCCAGCCCCTTGAGCCTGACCGCCTGTTCAATTTTCCCTGATGCGATGACCTTGACCTTCTTCGCCCGCTGAGAAACGAGCCCGGCCCGTTTCAGGGAATCGATATCGATGACATCATCGCTGACCAGCGCAAGCTCATGAAGCCGCAACTCGGCGCTCAATATCTTGGTGCGGGAGGCAAAACCAACCTTCGGCAATCGCCGATGCAATGGCATCTGACCGCCCTCGAAGCCGACCTTGTGAAACCCGCCCGACCGTGCATGCTGTCCTTTCTGACCGCGGCCACAGGTCTTGCCCTGCCCGGCCGAATGTCCCCGGCCACGGCGCTTGCCCTGTTTCCTGGCACCGGCGGCCGGTTTCAATGAATTCAACCTCATGACGCTTCCTCTACCTGCAGCATGTAGGAAATACGGTTGATCATGCCGCGATTCTCCGGCGTATCGTCTACTTCAACCGTCTGGTGCATGCGCCTCAAGCCAAGGCCTGCCACGCAGGCACGGTGTGCCTTGAGCCGGCCATGCTTGCTTTTTCGCAGCGTTATCCTGATTTTCTTCACTTTCGCCATGACACTAACTCAAAATATCAGCGACTGTTTTACCGCGCTTTGCAGCAATGCGCTCAGGTGAATTCACACCGTACAAAGCACTGATGGTGGCGCGTACCACATTAATAGGGTTCCGCGAGCCGTAACTCTTGGCCAGCACGTTGCGCACTCCGGCGCATTCGAACACGGCGCGCATTGCACCGCCGGCGATAATGCCCGTACCTTCGGACGCCGGCTGCATATAGACCTTCGTCGCACCGTGGCGCCCTACCATTGCGTAGTGCAGCGTCTCGTTCTGCAGGGCAACGGATTGCAGGTTCTTTCGAGCAACCTGCATTGCCTTCTGGATCGCCAACGGAACCTCGCGAGCCTTGCCATAGCCGAAACCCACTTTGCCGTTGCCGTCACCGACGACCGTCAGCGCGGTAAAACCAAACTGGCGGCCACCCTTGACCACCTTGGCTACCCGGTTAACGGTGACCAGTTTCTCGACAAAATCATCGCCGCTTTTGGTGTGATCGACTCTCGCCATGCTGTGATACCCAGATTAAAATTAAAATTTTAAAATTAAAATTCGAGGCCGGTTTCTCTGGCAGCATCTGCCAGCGCCTTGACCCGCCCGTGATAACGAAACCCCGAGCGGTCAAAGGCAACCTTGGTGACCCCGGCCGTTTTGGCCTTGTCCGCTATTGCCGCACCCACTGCCTTCGCCGCTTCGACATTCCCGGTCGCCTTGAGCGATTTGGCAAAATCCTTCTGCAAAGTCGAGGCCGAAGCAATGACCGAACATCCATCCGGAGCGATGACCTGCGCATAAATATGCTGCGAGGTTCGGTGCACCGATAACCGGGGCACACCCAGTTCGCGAATCTTTGCCCTGGTGCGGCGTGCCCGCCGCAATCTGCTTTGTTTCTTGTCCATAATCCTGTCCGCTCGGGCCTACTTCTTCTTCGCTTCTTTCATCACGACACGCTCATCGGCGTATCGGACACCCTTGCCTTTGTAAGGTTCGGGCGGCCTGAAGCTCCTGATTTCCGCAGCTACCTGCCCTACCCTTTGCTTGTCGATACCGCTGACGACAATCTCCGTCTGACTCGGTGTCTCGATTTTGATCCCTTCCGGAATTTCATAGTTGACCGGATGGGAAAAACCCAGTGTCAGGTTCAGGTTCTTCCCCTGGCAACTGGTCCGATAACCGACACCTCTGAGCTCGAGCTTTCGCTCAAATCCCTCGGAAACGCCGGTCACCATATTGCCGATCAGCGCCCTGGTCGTCCCGGCCATGGCACGGGAAAACTTGGAACCGGACCTGGCGAAAATGACCGCTTCGGCATCCGAGACCTCGACTACGACCTCATTATTCACGCTCAGGACCAGCTCTCCCCGAGGCCCTTTGGTTTTCAGCAGGCCGTCGGCCATACTGACCTCTACGCCCTTGGGCCATTCAACCGGTTTTTTGGCAACTCTTGACATGACTTATTTCCGTGGTTGATTCCCTGGTAAATACGCTGGTAAATACGCCGGTAAATACCCTAGGAAACGACACAGATGACTTCGCCACCGTGCCCCTTCGTGCGTGCTTCCCGGTCACTCATAAGACCCTCGGATGTGGAAATAATCGCCACACCCAGTCCGCCGAGCACCTTCGGCAGATCGTCTTTTCTCTTGTAGATCTTCAAACCCGGCTTGCTGACACGATCCAGTTTTTCGATGACGGGTTTGCCGTCGAAATACTTCAGCTCGACCGTCAGCTCCGACTTGTTGCCCGGGTGTTCCTTGACCTGAAATCCGGCTACATAGCCTTCGCCCTGAAGAACTTCCGCAATTGCGATCTTCTTTTTCGATGACGGCATCGTAACGCTCGGCATACCTATTCTCTGACCGTTACGAATACGGGTCAGCATATCTGCTATTGGGTCCGACATGCTCATGAGCAATACCTTCCTGAATAATCCATCTTGCCAACCTACCAGCTGGCCTTCGAGAGGCCGGGCAAATTACCGTCCATGGTCTGTTCCCTGAGCTTGTTTCGCCCCAGTCCAAACTTCCGGTAAAACCCCTTGGGCCGACCTGAAATAAAGCAGCGATTCCTGAGCCGAACCGGGCTGGCATTACGCGGCATTTTCTGCAGCGCCAGCAGTGCCTGGGTCCGCTCTTCATCGGTGCTCTTGACACTGACGATGATCGCTTTCAGCTCGGCGCGTCGTTTTGCATAGCGCCTGACGACCTTTTGCCGCTTGATCTCGCGCTGAATCATTGATTTTTTTGCCATTTCTGCTAATTCCAGCTGTGCTATTTCTTGAATGGGAACCGGAAGGCTTCCAGCAAGGCCCTGCCGTGCTCGTTATTTTTCGCGGTAGTCGTAATCGCAATATCCATACCCCGAATTGAATCGAGATGGTCATAGTCGATTTCCGGAAAAATAATCTGCTCCTGGACACCCATGCTGTAGTTGCCCTGTCCGTCGAAAGAC
>JAJRXW010000304.1 GCA_024276095.1 Gammaproteobacteria bacterium | reverse complement strand
CGAGTATGACCAGGCCATCGCCACGCCGATGCAGTCGCATCTGTACGGGCCTATCGTGGAATTGCGGGCGCCGTACGTCACTGAAATGGTACGTGCGGACATGGTGAATAAATATGGCCTGAATGCCTATACCGATGGTTACAAGGTTTTTACCACCATAGACAGCCGTCTGCAGTCAGCCGCCCAGCGCAGCTTGCGCAAGGCGCTGCTGGAATACGATCGTCGCCACGGCTACCGCGGCCCGGTCGCCCGCGACGTATTGCAGCAGCTCGATGCGCAGGTATCGGCCGAGCCGCCGGCCGGCGACGCATCCGGCTCGCCAGAAGAGCCGGCCTCCGCGCCAGCTGGCCTGACACAGCCGGCCGGCATCGACCAGGACCCGGCCCTGCAAAGGCTGCTGGACCGGTATCCGGTCTATCGCGACATGCACCTCGCCGTCGTCCTGAGCCTGGGCGAGGACAATTCCGCCGAGTTTTTTGTCCGCAATTTCGGTCGACAGCAGGTGCCGTGGGACAGAATCAAATGGCGCTTCTGGGTAGATGACAATACCGTCGGACCGGCGCAGCAGTCGGTCGATGAAATTCTGGCTGTTGGCGACCTGGTGTACCTGCTGCGTACTGTCGATGAAGGCTGGCAACTTGCCCAGATGCCGGAGGCGCAGGGAGCTTTCGTTGCAGTAGACCCCAGGGACGGGGCGGCCGTGGCGCTGACCGGGGGCTTTGATTTTTCCGCCAGCAAATTCAACCGGGCAGTGCAGACGAAGCGGCAGCCGGGGTCCAATTTCAAACCCTTTGTCTATTCGGCTGCGCTTGAAAACGGCTTCACCGTGGCGTCCATCGTGAACGACGCGCCGGTGGTGTTTGCCGATGCAACGCTGGAAGACACCTGGCGTCCGGAAAACTATTCGCGCCGCTTCCATGGCCCCACCCGAATGCGCGAAGGCCTGGTCAAATCGATGAACCTGGTATCGGTGCGACTGCTGCTCGGAATGGGCATCCGGGCAACGCTGAAACATATCAGGCCCTTCGGGTTCCCCGAAAGCGCGTTGCCCCGCGACCCTTCGCTGGCGCTGGGAAGCGGCGGCGCGTCTCCGTGGGATATTGCCAACGGCTACGCCACCTTTGCCAACGGGGGATTTCGTGTCGACCGTTACCTGATCGAGCGGGTCGAAAATTCCAGCGGCGTCGACATTTTCCAGGCCAATCCACGCTATGTCTGCCCCGATTGCGCGCCGCTCCCGGCCCCCGAGCCGGTACCCGATGACCGCAATACCGACCAGTCGACGCCCGCCACAGAGCCGGCACCGGGCAGTGAAGAAAACGAAGCGCCCGACGGCGAATCTGGCATCGCAGATACCGAAATCATCCCGGACAGCGAAATACCGCCCTATGTCGATGTGGCAGAAATGATTGCCCAAGCAACCGACTGGCGCCCCACGCCCGAAGAAGCGCCCAGGTTTATGGACAACTCCGGGGCCGCACCACGAATCATAACCGCGCAAAACGCCTATCTTATCTATGACATGATGAGAGACGTGATTCGGCGCGGGACCGGGCGG
>JAJRXW010000303.1 GCA_024276095.1 Gammaproteobacteria bacterium | reverse complement strand
CGTAACGCCCACGATTCCGGGAAGGCAATCAGGGACACGCTTGAGCTGCAGGTGAAAAATGCCGAACTCACGCGCGAACTCCATTACATGGCAATTCACGATTCACTGTCGGGGTTGATCAATCACGGTGAATTTCAGCGCCGGCTGAGAAAGCTTGCCTGCGAAGACCGCAGAAAGCAGACCCGCTACGCGCTCGTATTCGTGGATATTGACCTGTTCAAGGCAGTCAACGATACCGGGGGTCACAGTGCCGGAGATGCGCTGTTGCGGGAACTCGGAACCATCCTGCGTGCGCACAGCCGTTCCGGCGACACTGCGGCCCGGGTAGGTGGTGACGAGTTTGCCCTGCTGCTCATCGGCTGCCCCAAAGACCGCGCCCTTGAAATCGCCGAACAGCTGCGTGCAGACATTGCGAAACTGCGTTTCACCTACGACGGCAAGGAATTCAAGGTAGCTGCCAGCATCGGCGTTACCTACGGCAGCACCGGCGAGCACAGCTCCACCAGCATCCTCAAAGCCGCCGACGCCGCCTGCTACGCCGCAAAAGAAGCCGGCCGCAACCGCGTCCGTATGCTCCCCGCCAGCGACGTATTCCAAACCACCGGCCGCTTCCAGATCACCACCCGCGGCCTGGCCGCAACCTGCCACTAATATTATTGGGGTCGGACCTCACCAAACCCCTGAAAACCAAAGCAATTTGCTCGAAAAATAGCCTTCATACGGCCTTATAGCGCCAATATTGGCAGCAAAACAGGGCCTCTAAGAAAACCGGCTGCCAAACATCCAGCCCTTCAACAGTAAGCACCTTTAAAGTGCTCTTTTTGCGGGTGAAATGGACACTCTAAGGTCCTTATAAGGCGCTTATTCCTGTTCTTTCATGAGTAATTACAATGGATTAACGAGGTCCGACCCCAGAGTTCAGTTACAATTTGTTACAAACGGTTACGTTCGTGAAAGGATGCTGGGTGGAGTGGCGCCTAAACTGCTGTTTCTGCTGCAGTAGAGTGTCCTTGGCTGCGGGTTCGAGTTCGCAGAATCTGGTCGTTGCTCCGGTTTCGTCAATAGTCAGGGTCTGATGTTGCAGTAGACTATCGTCTCGATATATCACGATGAGTGAATATATCGTTGGAATTGGCAAGACTGACAACACGGATCGAAATTATGGATATAAAAACACTGTGTCTTGGACTACTGAGCCTCGACGAAGCGTGTGGTTACGACCTGAAAAAGAAATTCGAATCGCTGTTCAAACATTTCTTTGCGGCTGGATACGGCTCCATTTACCCTGCGCTGGCAGACCTCGCCGAAGCCGGGCTGGTGGACTGCCGGGAAGTACCGCAAAACGGCCGGCCCGCCCGGAAGGTCTATGCAATCACCGAGGCCGGTCGGACATTTTTTCAGGACTCGTTGAGCCGGGCCAACCCGACTCACAAGCTCCGCTCGGATTTCCTGGTGATGATGTATTTTGCTGACCAGGTCGATACAGACCGGTTACAACTGCTGTTGGACAGCAGAATCGGCTCCTTCCACGACGCAGCCGCACATATCGAGCGGATTACCGAATCCTGGCCCAGCGACTCCCCGGCCGGCGCCCGGTTCGTTGCCGGCTTTGGCAAAGCAATGGCGGAAGCCGCCACGCGGTACATTGAAGAAAACCGCCATATGCTGAAAGGCCAGGCGAAATCCCAGCGTCCCGACGTACACCGGCAAGCACACAGGCTCGCGTCCGGGCTTGAGGAACGGGTATGAGCATAGGCAGAACACTTGCTGCCAAACCCTGGATACTCGCACTGGTCATAGTCGTGCTCGTTGCTGCCTGGATGTTTTCCGGCACCAGGAATAATGACGCAACCGTTGAGATCGCGGATACCCATGGCGTAGCGAACGAAAAACCGCCGCTGCGCTCGGTGCAGGTTCAAATCCAGCATGCCGAGCCCGTCGTTCGCTACATCAACGTGTATGGCCGCTCGGCGCCGGCAAGAATCGTTGATATAAAAGCCGAAACCAACGGCAGGGTAATCGCCATCGGCGTCGAGCGTGGGCACTCGGTCAAAAAGGGTGCGGTGATCGCCAGGCTGGACCTGCGCGACCGCAAGGCACGGCTCGCCCAGGCGGAAGCCAGCGTCAAGGAGTCCGAGGCCAACTACAAAGCGCAACTCGAACTGCAGGCGGATGGTTACGTTTCGGAAACCCAGATCGCCGAGTCCGTTGCCAAGCTCGAAGGAGCTAAAACCGAGCTGTTACGCGCACAAATCGACCTGGAAAATATCACCATACGTGCGCCGTTCGATGGCGCGCTGGCAACCCGCGAGGTCGAGGTAGGTGATTTTGTCCGGGCCGGTGATGCGATCGGCAGCTTCGTCGACAAT
>JAJRXW010000034.1 GCA_024276095.1 Gammaproteobacteria bacterium | reverse complement strand
CTGCAGGAAAATGCCTATGAGCTGCTGGGACACGAAGACGTCCAGGAACTGCTCGACAGGCTGGGACGCCATACACCGAAGCTGGTCGAGGAACTGACACCCAAGACCCTGCCGCTGAGTGTCATCGTACGCGTACTCCAGGAACTGCTTCGCGAGCAGGTGCCGATCAACAACATGCGTACCATTTGCCAGGCCCTCGCGGAACACGGGCGCAACACCCAGGATCCCGATGTTCTGATCCGCTCGGTCCGCATCGCGCTCGGGCGGGCCATCGTTCAGCGTATCAGCACCAACAACAGCGAACTGCCGGTCATTACCCTGGACCCCCGGCTGGAACAGATCTTGCAAGAAGCTGTGGAAGGAGGCACGGACACGGCTGGAATCGAACCGGCACTGGCGGAAAGCGTGCAGTCACAGCTGTCCGAGACCGCCCAGCGTCAGGAAATTGCCGGAGAGCCCGCCATTTTGTTGGTCGCGCCAAATTTACGGCCCTGGCTGGCGAAGTTTCTGCGGTTCTCGGTGCCCTCGCTGAGCGTGTTGGCATACAACGAAGTACCGGACAGCAAGCCGGTAAAACTGATTGCCGCCGTAGGCGCATAGATTGAGAAAGGAAGGAAGGCAAATCGATGAAAATGAAACGATTCAAAGCCACCGACATGCGAGATGCGATGCTGCAGATCCGCGAGGAATTCGGTAATGACGCCGTGATCCTCGAAACGATCCGGATGGAACAGGGAGTCGAGGTTTCAGCTGCGATTGACTACGACCCTGCCGATTTCGCAACAGACCTGTCAGAGCCTGCTTATCCTGCCGGCCGTTCGACAGACCGCTCGATCGACCTGCTGGACGACGAAGACGATCAGTGTTTCACACTGGGAGCGGAACAGCACACCGACAGCTGGCATGCGGCAGCGGCATTGAACGATGCCGGCGAGGAAAAAACCGGCGACCGGGGTATCCGGCGCATGGGCGAAGAGGTCCGGTCCATCCGCTGCCTGCTCGAAGAACAACTGTCACGACTGGTATGGGACGAAAAAACCCGGCGTACTCCGGAATCCGCCAGCGTGATGCGGAATTTCAGCAATCTTGGACTCACTCCGGACCTGGTCACCCAGCTGACCGTTGAACTTGGAGACCTGCGGCAACTCGATAACATGTGGACCAAACCACTGGCCCACCTCGCGCAGCGTCTTCCTGTTCGCGATACGGATATGGTATGTGAGGGCGGCATATTCGCCATCGTGGGCCCGACCGGGGTCGGGAAAACCACGACGATTGCGAAACTGGCAGCCCGCTACGCCCTGCGTCACAACCCTGCTGACATTGCCCTGGTTTCGACCGACAGCTTCCGTATCGCAGCCCGGGAACAACTGGAAACGTTCGGACAGATCCTCGGAACGCCGGTTTATCAGGCCAACGACAGCAACGAACTGGGCAAGCTGCTGAAAAGCCTCGAGAACAGGAAACTGGTGCTGATCGATACCGCAGGCATGGGCCAGAAGGACGTGCGCCTCGCCGAGCAGCTTGGCTGCCTGTCGGGGACGGAATCTGAAATAGAAGTCATGCTGGCGCTGCCGGCCAACGCCCAGGCCCAGTCGATCAGGGAAATCGTCGATGCCTTTCAGATCGCGCGGCCCTCGGCATGCATTCTTACCAAAATCGACGAGGCAAGTTCGCTGGGCGGCAGTTTCTCCGCACTGATCCGGGCAGGCCTGCCGCTGGCCTACATCACCAACGGACAGCGCGTTCCCGAAGACCTTCATTTCGCCAGGCCAAGAAAATCCTGGCTCATCAAAGCCGCTGTGGAGCTCATTCGCCGCTCCCCGGAAAGACTGGGGGAGGGCTATATGGCCAGACATTTCGGCACCCAACAGATCGAGGAGGTCAATATCAATGCCTGCGCCTGACACAGCAATCATGAACGATCAGGCCACCGGTCTGCGACGAATGGGTGAACCACGCCCGGTTAAAGTCATTACGGTTACCGGCGGCAAAGGTGGCGTGGGCAAGACCAACATCTGTGCCAATCTTGCCGTATCGCTTTCGATGCTCGGCAAACGCGTCATGCTGCTCGACGCCGATCTCGGCCTGGCCAATGTCGACATCCTGTTCGGCATGCAACCGCATTACAATCTTTCAGATGTCGTCAGCGGCAACCGTACACTATCGGAAATTGTCGTAGACGGCCCCGCCGGTGTGCAGGTTGTCCCCGGAGCATCCGGCCTGGGCGAGATGGCCAACCTGACGCCCAGCCATCATGCCGGCATCATCAATGCCTTCAGTGACTACACCGAAAACCTCGACGCACTGCTGGTCGATACCGCTGCCGGCATATCGGATGGCGTGCTTCGATTTGCAGAAGCCGCCCATGAGGTCATCGTGGTGGTCTGCGATGAACCAACATCGATCACCGACTCGTACGCGCTCATCAAGGTGCTTTCCAAGGACTATGGTGTGAACCAGTTCCGGATTGTGACCAACATGACCCGCCAGGGAGGCACCGGCAGCGAGCTGTTTCAGAAACTGCTCAAGATCACTGACCGCTTTCTGGACATAACGCTGGAACATTCCGGCAGCGTCCCGTTCGATGACCGTGTCTGGCGGGCAGTCCAGCTGCAGACGCCGTTTGTCACGGCATTCCCGACCAGCCTGGCCGCCGCATCGTTAAAGAAACTTGCCCACCGTGCCGATAACTGGGACATACCCCGGTCAGCCCGCGGGAATATCGAATTTTTCGTGGAACGGCTGCTGAAGCTTCCGGGTCAGGCTCCGGGTCAGGCCGAGGATACGCAACAATGAGCGTGACCTCAGTCTATGCCACGGCGGGAGCAAAGCCGCCGGAGATGCTGGTCGAGGAGTATGCGCCCATGGTGAAGCGCATCGGCGCACATCTGCTGGGCCGGTTACCGGCCGGGGTCGAGTTGGATGACTTGATCCAGGTAGGGCTGGTGGCACTGCTGGAGGCGGCACGGAACTACGCTTCATCGAAAGGAGCGAGTTTTCAGACCTATGCCGGCATCAGGATTCGCGGCGCGATGCTGGACGAGGTAAGAAGCAACGACT
>JAJRXW010000302.1 GCA_024276095.1 Gammaproteobacteria bacterium | reverse complement strand
GCATTGACGGGGCGGGAGGGTAGATATAGGTGTTGCGCACCATGAACTCTTTGAGGATGTCATTTTGCAGCGTTCCGGCCAGCTGCTCCGGACTCACGCCCTGTTCTTCGGCGGCGATGATATACATCGCCATGATGGGCAGCACCGCACCGTTCATGGTCATCGAGACGGACATGCGGTCCAGAGGGATGCCGTCGAACAGAATTTTCATGTCCTCGACGCTGTCGATGGCGACGCCGGCTTTGCCGATATCGCCGATCACCCTGGGATGGTCGGAATCGTAGCCGCGGTGTGTGGCCAGGTCGAAAGCGACCGACAGGCCGGTCTGCCCGGCGGCGAGGTTGCGGCGATAAAACTCGTTTGACTCCTCGGCTGTGGAGAACCCGGCATATTGACGGACCGTCCAGGGGCGCCCGGCGTACATGGTTGCCCGCGGGCCACCGAGGAACGGCGGGAACCCGGGGAGCCCGCCGAGATGGTCGATGCCCTCGAGATCGTCCGCGGTATAGAGCGGTTTTACGTCAATGCCCTCAGGAGTTTTCCAGATGAGCTCATCCGGAGATTTTCCTTTCAATTCCTTTTCGGCCAGTGAGCGCCAGTCGGTCAGGTCGGGTTTGGGGAACTCTGTCATTCCTGTTTCTCTTGCATGCTGTTTTGTTGTTTCGATACTTTGTGCGTTGCTTTGATGCTGCGTTTAATCTGGCCGGGTTGCTGAATACTTCCTGGCGATGTTCGCCAGCGTTACGTATCGACGCGCCGCATCTGCGTGCAGTTGCTCGATCATCTGACCGTTCAATACGGCGATACCCTCACCTTTGGCCGCCGCTGCCTCCCACGCCTCAATAATCCTGTATGCCTGATCCAGGTCTTTGGCGGAAATGCCAAAAACTGAATTGGCCGTATCGATTTGCCCGGGATGGATGAGTGTCTTGCCGTCGAATCCCAGTGCTTTTCCCTGCCGGCAGACTTGCTCGAGGCCGCCGGTATCGCGAAAGTCTGCATAAATCCCGTCAAGTATATCAAGACCGCAGGCCCGGGCTGCCAATATGCAGTGGCCAAGCGGCGCAATCAGTCCGGCCCGGTCGAGGCCCGGATCGATGCGCATGGCTTTCGCCAGGTCTGCCGTTCCCATGACCATGGCATCAAGTTGTCGGTGGCTGGTGGCTATTGCATGCGCCTCCAGCACGGCGAGGGGTGTCTCGATCATGACCCATAGCCGCAGGTTGGCCGGTGCGCCTGCTTGCTCGAGTATCTGCGCGGCCTTGCTGACATCCTCAGCGCTATCGATTTTCGGCAGCAGCACTGCATCGACGCCGCAGGCGGCAACCGCGGCGAGGTCATCGGCGCCCCATGGCGTATCCAGGCCGTTGACACGAATTGCGATTTCGCGGTGTGCGTAGCCGCCATTGGTCACTGCTTTGACGGCGTTATTCCTTGCCTGGCTTTTGGCGTCGGGTGCGACGGCGTCCTCCAGATCGAAGATCAGGACGTCAGCGGGCAGGGTTCGGGATTTTTCCAGAGCGCGCGTGTTGGAACCGGGCATATACAGCACAGAGCGCCGCAACCGGATAGTTTCGTTCATGTTTCTGTGGGTTTCCGTTGTGGCATGCCGTGGTCGGTTCGAGGGCCGGCAATTGCAGTACGGCATCGAAGTTCAATATGTTTAATGAGGAAGTCATTTTAACATACTCATTTACAATGGTTTTATCGTTTGCCGGTCACCCTGGCATGATTCGGGGTCGGTGCGACGCTTTCCTCATCGGGTTGGAACAGGTTTGCCGGGTTCTGTAATTCTTCGTCCTGGCCAGTTGAATACGAGCGCTGGTCGGCCACCGGCGCACCCGCGTCAGGGTATCCGGTCAAACTGACAGGAAATAAATTTTCTTGTTGTAATCAGTGAGTTATGAGCGATGTCCCATTTGCTTTTATCCTGCTATACCTGTAGTTTATGGAAACGAGATGCCATAAGCAGCGTGTTCGAATGCGAAATTCGCTGCAATAACGAAAAACAAGATATTGCGGAGTATTTTGTCATGAGGGGAAGGATTTCAATTGTGGCGTTAGCCACATCGTTGTTCGCCTTGGCCGGTGGCGCAGCGCAGGCGGCTACGGTTCAGCTGTGCGGCCCGAATATCTGCTACGAGTACGACAATACCCAGCCTGCCCTGGCATTGTTTAATGCGCCGACATTGCTCAGTGGTACCGATATCATCGAATTTTTGCCATCCACTTTTCGGGCCGAGTCCAACGATGGTGTCGGAATTCATTCGGGCACCAATACCGACTCCGTAACGGCCAGCTTTGTATTCAGCCGCGTCTGGACGATCTCCGGCGCTGAAATTAATTCCGTTTTTGCACAGGAATCAGGG
>JAJRXW010000301.1 GCA_024276095.1 Gammaproteobacteria bacterium | reverse complement strand
CCGGGCATGTTTTCACAGGTGGGTACGATGACCACCAGGTTGATCGCCGGGCGGATCGCGGCGATGGCATGCATGGCGCCAAGTACCGATGCCGCACCACCCATGTCGAATTTCATCTCGTCCATGGCGGCGCCGGGTTTAAGCGAAATGCCGCCCGAATCGAAAGTAATGCCCTTGCCGACCAGTACCACGGGTTTCTTTTTATCGCCCGCACCCTTGTATCGCAGCACGATGAACTTCGCCGGTTCTTCCGTTCCGGCCGTTACCGACAGCAGTGAACCCATGGCCAGTTTCTTCATATCGGACTCATTGAGGACCTGTAGAGAAACGCGGTCACTGCTTTTTTCCAGTTTGCGGGCCTGCTTGACGAGATAGGAGGGTGTGCAGATATTGGCAGGCAGATTGCCCAGTTCGCGGCAAAAGGACATGCCGGCGCCGACAGCAGTGCCATGAGCAATACCTTTGCGTGCCTGCCGGTTGCTGCGGGTGTCTGTTGCAATACTGATGTATCGCTGTTTCGGTGTGCGATCCTCGGGTTTTGAACGGGTCGCCGTAAACCGGTAGGTTTCGTCATGCCATGCCTCGGCCGCGAAACGTGCACGGCGATAGGCGTCCGTTCCATCGACCGTTTCGAGGCTCAGGTAGCAGGCGGCATCGGTGTGGTTTCTTTTCGAAACATAAGACCAGGCACTGCGCAGGGCCTTTTTATAGGCAGCGATATCGAAAGATTCCCTGTCGCCACAGCCCACCAGCAGAATACGCTCCGACCGCAGTTCGGAAAGATCGGTCAGCAACAGGGTTTCGCCCGGCTTGCCGTGAATATCGCCGCTTTCGACCAGTCGCCCGATACGGCCACCCAGGGCAGAATCGACGCTTTTGGTGGATTTGGGCAACGGGCCCGAACTGTAGACAGGCAGGATCAGGCAGGCACTTTTTTGTTGCGGCGCAGTAGCCGTGGTTATTTTGAATTCCATGTATGTCTCCGGTCAATCGTGAGAATACCGACAAAGGTATGATCTCCGGTGTGTCTGTACTTGACTCACTGCTTCGCGTGGCATGATGATAGCCGCAATTTCTACGGCATGTCGCACAAGAAAGCGAGATCGAAAAACGGCGTAGTGTACTCGATTCGCGATAGTGTTGCTAAATATGGGCGCCATGCTCCACTTATGGTCGAACAGGCTCAAAATTGCAGATGAAAACTCGCTCGGTCAGTTCACCCAGATAAATGCCTCCGATCCTCAGCTGGTACATATTCAAAGAAACACTGCAGACTCTGGCTGTAGTGACTGCAGTGTTGCTGATGATTCTGGTCACCAATTCGTTTGCCCAGGTGCTCGGCGATGCGGCCGGCGATAAACTGCCAAAAGATGTGGTGCTGGAGGTCATGGCACTGACGTCCATCCAGTACCTGATCATCCTGATACCGATCGGCCTGTTTCTTGCCATTATGCTGACCCTGGCCCGGTTGTACCGCGACAGTGAAATGGATGCCATTCTCTCCGCCGGAATCGGGTCGATCGGTCTGTACAAGCCGCTCGCTATCCTGGCCATCACGCTGGCGATCGGTACCGGCTGGCTGTCGCTGGTGGTCTCGCCGAACGCCATCGCCGAGGTCGAGGCGATTGCCCAGGACACCAGGCATCGCGCCAGTCTGAAAATGGTCGAAGCGGGGAGGTTCATGAATATCGGCAGCGGGGAGACGGTGCTGTACGCCGAGACGGTAACCGACAGTGGCCGGCTGCAGAATGTATTCGTCCAGCGGCGTACCAATGAACGACTGGAAGTAGTTGTTGCCGAAGAAGCAACGCAGTCGGAATCCGCCGATGGCAACACCAAGGTGCTGAAGTTTTTCAGGGGCCGGCGCTATGAAGGCATTGCCGGCAGTCCGGAATTCCGGATCATCGAATTCGATGAGCATGGTATTCCCTATGTTCTTCCGGCAGCGACTCCGCCGGAATCGCTGCCCGAAACCCAGCCGTTGGCCGACCTGATGGCAACGAACAGTCCGGAGGCCCGGGCCGAGTTGCAGTGGCGGCTGTCGGTTCCACTGGCAGTGCTGGTGCTGACCGTCATGGCGGTGCCCCTGAGTCGCGGCAGACCGCGCCAGAGCCGCTACAGCGGACTGGCTGCCGGGGTTCTCATCTACATCATGTATGCCAACCTGCTCGGCGTTGCCAAGGTGTGGGTAGAAAAGGAGCAGATCGTTCCTGCGATCGGGCTGTGGTGGGTACACGGTCTTTTTCTGCTCGCTGCGATACTGATGTTGATGCAGCAGCACGGTACGTTGCGGCGATTGCTTCCGCGGCGCCATCTGAAAGAGTACCCGGCGTGAGAATCGTTCGCCGTTACCTGTTTCGGACCATCGTGCTGCATACGGCCCTGGTTCTGGCCGTATTGCTGTCGCTGGGGATATTCATAGAAGTGGCCGGGCAACTCGACGATGTCGGTACCGGCGACTACGGCATTGCCCAGATGATGCTGTACATATTGCTGAAGTTGCCGGGGCTGGCATTCACCATGTTTCCCATGGCGGTGTTGCTTGGTTCCTTGCTGGGGCTGGGTTCGCTGGCGACTCACAGTGAGCTGATTGCACTGCGATCGGCCGGTGTTTCGACGCTGCGCCTGGCCGGTGCGGTGCTGATGACCGGTCTGGTTCTGGCAGTAGTCGGCGGGGTGCTGGGGGAATACGTGTCCCCGCCGCTGGACAACTATGCGCGCCAGTACCGTGCGCTGGCGAAACACGGGCAATCGGGGCTGGCATCCAGCCGCGCGGCCTGGATTCGGGACAAGAATGTGATATTGAATGTGAACCCGCTCAATGACGATTTCCAGTTCGGCGGGGTTTATCTGTTCAAAATGGGCGAGCAGGGCAAACTGCTCGGAATCGGTCATGCCGATTCGGCTTCGGTGGATGAAAATGACCGGTGGGTGCTCAACAATTATTCGGAAACCCTGTTCAGCGACACCGAGGTCACGACACGACAGGTGCGGCAGTCCTCCCAGGAAACCAGCCTGAGCCCGGATTTGCTCGGCATGACGGTGGTGCGGCCCAGCAGTCTCGATGGCATTTCTTTGTACCGCTATATCCGCTACCTGAACAGCAACGGGCTGGATGCTCATCGTTTCGAAGTGGCTTTCTGGGGGCGTATTGCTTCGGCGGTGGCGATCATTCCGATGTGCGTGCTCGCCCTGCCTTTTGCGTTTGGCAGTTTGCGCAGTTCCGGTACGGGTGCGCGGATGATGGTCGGCGTGATTATCGGCCTGGGCTATTTTCTGTTCAGCCGCAGCCTGGCCGATGGCGGGGAGCTCTACGACCTCGACGCAGCGCTGGTTGCCTGGATGCCGACCATTCTGCTGACCCTGGCCGCATCCCTTGCGCTCATCCGGGTGCGCTGACCGGTACGAAGATCAGCCGCGTTCCTGCCATGCGGTCATGCGCGGTTTGCCGGTCTGCATCGAACAGGGCCCAGAGAAAACCCAGCCCGAAAACGGCGATTGACAATATGGCCCCGGCGAACCGGATCAGCGCCGACCGCCAGCCAATCGGACCGCCGCTGCAGGTCTCCAGCCTGAGGCGCCAGGTTTTCATTCCGGGCGTTTGTCCGCCCTTGACCCAGAACCCGGCAAAGTAGGCTGCCGCGGTAATGACCAGCGCAAGCTGAAAGACGTGGCTTCCCGGCGGCACGGCGTCGCCCCGCGCTGTGACGACCACAAAGGTCAGCACGGCGAAAATTGCCACGATCAGCAGCGCATCGTAAAACGCGGCGGCAATGCGTCGAAACAGTGTGGCAGAAGGGTGCGGGGCCATGGCTCGGGTATTGCTGGCGCTCCCTAGGGGAATCGAACCCCTGTTTCCAGATTGAGAGTCTGATGTCCTAGCCGCTAGACGAAGGGAGCTGTTTTTTGTGAGGCTGCTATTATAGAGTTCTGAATCATCCCCTCAAGCAGGACTTTGTTGGCTTGTAGCCATCGCAGGAATTCCCTCCCACCATAACAGATGGCTTCTACCCCTCAAGAAAAGAATCATGTTCCTTTGGTGATATCCCGGTCCGAGCACTGTATTTCCCGGTCCAATATCTCAAAAAGCGCTTTGAAAGTCCTATACCGGCTCAAGGAGGGCGGTTATCAGGCTTTCCTGGTCGGCGGGGGCGTGCGCGATCTGCTGCTGGGCAGGCATCCCAAGGATTTCGATATTGCGACCGATGCGCACCCGGAAGAGGTACGATCGCTGTTCAAGAACAGTCGTCTGATTGGCCGGCGCTTTCGCCTGGCGCATGTGCGCTTTGGCCGGGAGATTATCGAGGTGGCCACATTTCGAAAATCGGGTACCGTTGGCGATGACGGCGAGGCCGAGGCGCAGCACACCCAGCGGATCGTCAGGGACAACGAATATGGCAGCATCGAGGAGGATATCTGGCGGCGCGATTTCACCGTCAACGCGCTGTATTACAACATAGCGGACTTTTCGATCTGGGATTTCTCTACCGGGATGGCGGATATCAAGGACCGTACCTTGCGGCTGATCGGCGAGCCCGAGCGGCGTTACCGGGAAGACCCGGTGCGGATGCTGCGGGCCGCAAGGCTGGCCGCGAAACTGAATTTTTCCATTCACGAGGATACCGCCGCACCAATCCCGAAACTGGCGGGTTTGATCGATGGCGTGCCTCCGGCACGTCTTTTCGACGAGTTTCTGAAGATTTTTCAGACCGGCCATGCGCTGGAGAGCTATCGGCGTTTGAGCCGTCACGGATTATTCGGACACCTGTTTCCCCAAACCACCCGGTGGCTGAAAACGGCGCCGGATGACCGGCGCGCCGGCATGATCAGGCAGGCGCTGGAAAATACCGATCAGCGGATTGTGCAGAACAAGCCGGTGACGCCGATGTTTCTGTTCGCGGTTTTCCTGTGGGGAGCGGTTTCGCAGCGGGCTGCAGAACTGGGGGAGCGTGAGGACTGTTCCGAGTACCAGGCGCTGATGGTCGCTGCCGGTGAAGTGACCGCCAAACAGGTCACACGCATTGCCTTACCGAAACGATTTTCCTATCCGATGCGCGAGATTCTGCAGATGCAGCCCCGGTTCCTGAAGCAAAAAGGATCCCGGGCGATGAATCTTCTCGAACACAAGCGTTTTCGGGCTGCTTATGACCTGATGCTGTTAAGAGCATCGGCGGGGGAGCTGGATCAGTCCATCGCAGACTGGTGGACCAGGGTGCAGACCCTGTCTCACGATGAGCAGCTTGTCGAATTCGGCCTTGCTCGATCAGCAGGTTCGCCGGCGAGAAAAGAGAGGGCTCCGCGCCGCCGCCGCTCGCGCCAGGGGAAGCGCTGAGGCCGGGTATGGCATCCGTGCCGCCAGTGCTGGCCTTCGTCGGATTGGGGAGCAACCTCAACGACCCGGAGCGACAGGTGCGCATCACACTGGACGCGCTGGCGCACAGCCGGTCGATCACCCTTCTCAGGGCTTCGAGCCTGTATCGCAACCCGCCGATGGGGCCGGCCGATCAGCCGGATTTCGTCAATGCGGCGGCCATGATCGAAACCCGGCTGGCGCCGGCCGAACTTCTCGATGAGCTGTTGCGCCTGGAAACGGCACAGGGGCGGATCAGGGAGCCGGACCGGCATTGGGGGCCGCGCGCAATCGACCTCGACATCCTGGTATACGGTGACCGTCTGATCGACCGGCCAGACCTTAAAATCCCCCATCCGGGCATTTCCCGGCGAAATTTTGTATTGTTCCCGTTGCTGGAGATCGCCTCGGATCTGTGGATACCTGGACTGGGGAATGTGAAGGATATTGCTGCCGGG
>JAJRXW010000033.1 GCA_024276095.1 Gammaproteobacteria bacterium | reverse complement strand
TTCGGTTCTGAAAACTCGTTGACGAACACATACCGTGGCGCGGCTGGCGGAGCCGGCCAGGCACGGGCAGGCATTTCGGCAGACGGTTCGGTAGCGGCCGGGCGCGAAGTCGGATTACAGGCGGCCAGGCCGAGAAAAACCGGCAGCATCAGGTAACGACAACGCGTGAAATGCCTGTAATACATCGCTAGAACACCCTGCTCAGCTCTGCCTTGACGATGGTCTGCTCCCGCTCGACGACACCCTGGGATTCGAATACATGCTGACCGCGCATGACAAAACGCATCTGCCGGTAACGCCATTCCAGGCTGAGATTCTGGCCACGTCTCAGCCTCCTCAGGCTGCCCCCGGTATCCTCCAGATAGTCGGCATCCACGGATAGCGAAAAGCGGCCCCAGGGTCGCGTGGTCAACGCAACCCGGTATTGCACCATATCGACATCCTCTGTCGATGCTTTGTTGTCGACGGTTTCCTTGTGCGCCGTCGCCCGAAAAACGGAAAGCCAGGGCAGGGAAACCTGAACGTAGGCATCGATGCTGTCACGGGTAAACGGTGCAATATCCTCATCCTGATTGGTATAGATGAGCTCTCCGCCTACCTGCCAGTTGTTCGATAACGGGTAGTCTACCCGAAGTCCGGCCTGGTAGTTGCGAACGGAGTTCAGCGGCGTGGTCGGCGTTCCGCTGCGCAGCCGGTTTTTAGTGTCCCGTGCCAGCAGGTAAATATTGAAATAATCGAATACCCGCGTGTTGATCGAGTAGCTCTGGCCGGCGGTATCGAAATTCATTGTGCCGCCGGCACGATAATCGTAGCTGACCAGGACAGTTTGCCCGTCGGCTATATTGCCGCCGACCAGGCGCTCGATGGAGGTTACATCGCCAACCGTCACCAGGCGGTAGTCCATACCTTCCACGAATACCTGTGTCTGGGGGATATTCCGGACAATAACACTGGAGGAAATAACGAAACTGTTGCGCAATACTACCGGGGTGATTCCATTGAGCACGATGTTTTCATCGAACACACTGACAAAATCGACAACGGACTTCTGATCGGTCCGATCATAGGAAAGGCCGGCGCCAAACTGCACTGAACCGAAATCGAACGGCCTGGTGTAGGTTACCGACCCCCTGATCCCTGCCAGTTCCTTGTCGAAGCCTTCGTTTTCGTCCCGGTTGAAATGCACGTCTCCATCGATGGTTTTGTTCAGCTCCGGGAAATGGGATGCGCCGATCTGCACCGCCTGCGTTCTGGAGCTGATCCCGGGTCTCCGGTTATTCTGTATCTGGTATCGGTAGAAGGACCGCGTTTGCTCTGAATGCGACCAGGTCAGGTTCCCGTAGTACCGTGTATCCTGAACATCGGTAGAAAAATCCTGCGTCGTTTGCTGGTCGGAGTAGGTGGCCTGCTGCACGAGCTTGAACTGCCCCTCGTCACCAAAACTGTTGCGTGCATCGATGTCGGTCGTGTTGATTGTCGATATGGTCTGCTGAATCGGCAGATCGGGGCTGCCGCTTTTTGAGTCCCTGTTACTCAGCCGCTGCGTCAGCGTTATCTTGTCATCGGCCCGGTATGACTTCTGCACGCTGAATGTCGCCTCATCGATAATATCGTCGATCGATGTATCGAACCCGGAACCCTGGGTATCGACACGAAACGCTTCTAAAGTCATCAATACCGGCGACAGAGGCTCACGCAAAGATGCTTCCAGCCCGTATCGGGTTTGCCTTACCAGGAACCGGCCGGCCAGGCTGGTTGAAACGGATGGATGACTGCGCTGATAGTAAAGCGTAAAAGGATAGTCCTTGAGACTCAGAAAATTCAGGTTGGCCGCCATATTGAACAAGGCGCTGCTGCTGTTGTTGTCGCCGATATTGGAATCGAACTGCTCCTGAAGGAACAAACCGCCGGCGCCGATATCCATATTCAGAAAACCGGGATGATAGACGTAGCTCTGGGTCCGGATAAACAGCTCTTCTTCGATGGTCGGCCTTGTCTGGAAAACGTCATCCCCACCGCTCTGACCGCGGATCTGCTCATCCAGCAGGTAACGAACCGCCATGGTCCCGCTGACATCGGTTAATCTGAACGGGCCGATATCGCTCTGCTGTGCCGCGGTGGTGGTGATGGTGGACAGCATGATCAGCAACCCGATCCAGACCACCAGCGATGGAGTGCGCCCCTTGTTACTCGCTCGAGGCGAGGTCGGGACCCCCAACTGAGTTCTCCATATCCCGCTGCGTTCCGAAACCGAACACAACGATCTTGTTGATACCAAATTGACTGGCAACCAGAACAACATACTCAAGATCGAATCCCGGCGCAGCATACTGCCGGAAGTAATCTACATTGTCATAGTCGATCTTGACCACCGTGGGCATATTGATATTACCCTTGCGGTCACCCGGCTGGCCGAAAACCAGCAACGGCGATCCGTCCGCATCCAGAATCTGGATATTCTCGAATGCAGCATCAACGATATAGAGGCGTCGATCGTGATCGACAGCGATCCCCTTGGGGCGGGCAAATTTCCCCAGTGCAGTTCCGATCTGACCGAATGTCTGCAGATATTTCCCATCCAGAGAATACTTCTGCACCCGGAAATTACCGGTATCACTGACGTACAGGCTGTCGTCAGGCCCCAGGGAAAGATTGGTGGGCTGGAACAACTGCCCTTCCCCGGACCCTACCTCGCCGAATTTGAACAGCAGATCGCCGGAAAACTTGTCGAGCACCTGGATTTCATGGTGTTCGAGATCGGAGACGTACAGGCGGTCGCCCGAGATGGCAACATCGATAGGCTTGAACTGGTCAACCTTTCCCAGCGCCCTGAGAAACCGGTTTTCCCGGTCGAATACCAGAACCTGCTTTCGCTCGGTGTCGGTGACATACCGCGTGCCGTCGGCATCGATGGTGATATTAATGGGCTTTTTCATCGTACCGCCGCCGAAACCCTGCACGATATCGGTGCGACGTCGCTTGAAATCGAAAATGGCGTAACCGTGATTGCGCGTGTCGACGACATAGACGCTGCCGTCATAGATATTCACGCCATACGGCTTCTGCACCAGGTGCCCCTCCGTAGACTCCTTTCCGAATACGAATTCCTTGAAGCCCCCGTGATCGACAACCAGATCCCTTGGCGCCGACAGGCGGGTCAGATACTGCAACCGTGGCGGTGCAGGCGGTGATGGAAAAAACAGCGCCGCCTGATCAGGCGCCGGGGCAGGTCCGCTGGCGCATCCCCACAGTACCGCCGCACCCAGGATCAGAATGAATCGCTGGACCACAGCTGTAGCACGGGTTTCCGCCAATTGCCTCATTTTTCCTCACCACAGAATGAATATCCTGCCCCTCGACCGAAAACCACCGCCAACCAGCCGTTAACCGATTGGCGGTGGCAAAATGCGAGAAGCTGACTTTACTTATTATGACAGGCCAGGCAAATCTCGCTACCGTTGGAGGTAATCTTCAGCATCGGATCTCCTCCGGTGCCCGCTGCGACGAAGTTATTGTGCACATCGTGGCAGGATGAGCACTGCACCTTGTCCGCCGGCAACAGCAGGTTGCTGATCGTGCCGGTTCTGGTCTTGTCGCCTCCGGCGCCGATGGTCACGGTGGTTGACGCGGGATCATGCAATCCAGGATCGGTCACCGCCAATGAAGTATCGAAGGTAATCGAGATCGGATGATCGTCCGTCAGGTCGCCGCCGCTGCCAACCGCGTGGTCTCCATTCATAAAGTCAGTGCCGACGTTTCCGCCAAAACTGTCAATCGCTACAGTTCCATCATGACAGGACAAACACAACTTCGACGTACCTGATGGCTGGGCATCCTGTGCCGCGTCCATCGTCGGGCTCGTGTACATCGTGAATGTCGTGACCGTTACCTCATGATTCCATAAAGGCGCGGTACTGACTGATGTATCAGAATTATGCGGCGTATGACAAACCACACATAACTGACCACCACTGAACCCCGAAGTTGAAAAGTCATGATCCGTACCAACGATGGTTCCAGCCGAAGCCTGTCCGGCAAACAACCCCGCCGCCAATACCCCTGCAGCAACCTTGAGAAAGGAAAAAACCCGGCCGCTATTATTTGTCGTGTACATGTCAGCCTCCTTACTATCTACAGTTAAATTTCGAAATTTCCAAAGCATCTTTTACGACGGGTATATTCTAACCGGATTGGCACCGGCGGAGAAGCTATAACCTACCGTTTTTATTAAATTTTTTACTAGTAATGATGCTTAGTGATGCACGTATTTACGCTTATTGATATACGCAATTATCTGGTCGATACAAGTATAGATCAATCCCCGGAAGAAACGCCGGCTGCGTTGGACATAATCCGGCACCGGTTTTTTTATCGACGAAAACGTCCGGACAATCGGGCTGTCAGGCCAGCCGGCGAAAATGAGCATAGAGATACATCTGCTCGACACCGCCCGGCGTCACATGCAACTGCTTGTCATGCCGCATCAGTTCAAAATCCGGACCCAGCGTCTGCCCCAACTGCTCATGATCGTACCGTTGCACCGGCAGGCCGCTGCACCTGGGCGGCGCTTCCAGGGCAAAGGTACCGATGATCAGATGCCCGCCCGGCTTCAGAGCCGACAGCAGGTTGGCCCGATATTTTTCCTGCTGCCCGGTTTCGGTCAGAAAATGAAAAACCGCCCTGTCATGCCACAGATCGCAGGCCTGCGCCGGCAATTCAATCGTCGTGATATCACCGCTGAGCCATTCGATCGATGCGGCCTTTTCGCCCAATCGCGAGCGGGCCGATGAGAGCGCCTCGTCCGACAGATCGAGAACCGTCAGCGAACGATAGCCCGCATCCAGCAGGTCGTCCGCCAACGTGGACGCGCCGCCGCCAACATCGATAATCGACGCATCCCCGGGCAAATGCAGCTCCCGTATCCAGCGCAGGGAAGTCTGCAGGTGCGGCGTGTACCAGCCGAGGCGATCGGCAGACCGGGTCGAATATACCTGCTCCCAGTGATCCTTGTTGCCCATCGCCCCGCTGCAGTACCGCCAGTGTCCTAATCCAGGATCAGCCTCGAATTAGGGGGCTGGACCGGCCGATTATTGTCGAAACCCAGCAAATCGTGAAAGCGTTGAATCTGGGCAGCCGAGGCAACAATGGGCTTTTTGAGCACGATCCAGGTCACGCCCTCGGAACAGGGTGGCGTGGTCAGGGAACCGTTGTAGTAGAAGTAGTCCTTGCGATTCGAGATCAGCTCGTTGTAGTCGATCGGATCCGCATCGGCAGCGCCATCCCCGGCGGCCTGGAATGACGGCAGACGATCAACGAGTTCATTGTGCGCACCCTCTGCAAACAATATACCGACCACCGCAAGCGCCCCCTTGTCGTCCTGGTGAACCAGGTGAATCTCCATGGGATATTCCCTGCCGGAAACCCGGTGCTCGCTCGGAGAATGCAGGTGAAACTGCAGGAGCTGGTAGCGATCATCCTGAATATGCAGGTAGTTGCCCGGATTGGCGTCGACCTGAAGCGCATGACCGTTGTTGATATCCCGCAGCTGTCCCGGGTTCGTGTACTCGAATCTCAGCTCGGGCAGATCGGCATCCAGATCTGCGACCAGGTCGACCGGTGACTGATTGAGACCCCGGCTGCACATATCGAACTCATCGGCGAGCTCGCCCCAGTGTTCGGGACCAACATCGCCATCGTAACCCCAGCCCTTGCCTTCACCGGCCCATAAACTGGCGGGAACACCCCACAAGCCCGGTATGAGCACCACTGCTGCGCGAAACGTCACGCTTGTAACCATCCAATTCTCCCTTGCTGACATCCGAAATTGACCCGGCCATTGTATGCAAAAACCGAAACAGCTGCAGGATGCATCCCGCCGGCCCGGCAATAGAGCCGGTCCTCCGGTCCGGGATGGCCCCGGAGCGGAAAATTCCCGCTTCGCCCTTGCAAGTGCGGCAGATTTGACCCAAGTTTGTCTATAGCTGAACCGCCCACCGGAGCAGGGAATGGAATTCAAGGACTACTACGAAGTGATGGGCATCAAGCGGGATGCCAGCCAGGAAGAAGTCAAACGCGCCTATCGTAAACTGGCGCGCAAATTTCATCCGGATGTGAGCAGGGAAGCGGATGCAGAGGCCCGCTTCAAGGAACTGGGCGAGGCCTACGAAGTCCTCAGGGACCCGGAGAAACGCGCGGCCTACGATCAGCTGGGCACCAGCTGGAAAACCGGCCAGGATTTCGACCCGCCGCCGGGGTGGGATGAGGGCTTCGAGTTCAGCGGCGGTGGATTCACGGATGATGCCACCGCGTACAGCGATTTTTTCTCTTCTTTGTTCGGCCGGGACTTCCGGCCCGCCGGAGGGCGTCGTGCACATGCCGGTTTCGACGCGCGGGGCGAGGACCATCACGCCAGGGTCCTGATCGATCTCGAAGACGCTTATCGCGGTGCGACCCGCAGCATCACGCTGCGCACACCCGAGATCGACAGCCAGGGGCACGTCTATACCAGGGAACGCACGCTGAATGTAAAGATCCCGAAAGGGGTCAGGCAGGGACAAAGAATCCGGCTGTCGGGCCAGGGATCGCCGGGCATGGGCAAAGCGCAGGCCGGCGACCTGTATCTGGAGATAGCATTCAAACCCCATCCCTTGTTCCGGGTAGAAGGACGCGACGTCTACCTGGACCTTCCGGTCACGCCGTGGGAAGCAGCACTGGGCGCCACCGTCAACGTTCCGACGCCCGCCGGTACCGTAGACCTGAAAATCCCGCCCGGCACACGCAGCGGACGCAAGCTGCGCCTGAAAGGGCGCGGCATCCCGGCCGGTTCCCCGGGCGATCTCTACGTTATCCCGCAGATTACCGTGCCCGCAGCCGACAGCGACAAGGCAAAAGCCCTGTACCGGAAAATGGAACAGGAACTCGCCTACAACCCGCGCAGCAAACTCGGAGTATGAGCAGCCATGAATGAAACGATACTCAGCGGAGTGTTACTCGACGACAACACCGAACTGTCACTCAACGATCTCTGCCATGCCTGTGCGCAGCAAGCGGAATGGGTCATCGAACTGGTGGAAGAAGGGGTGCTGGAACCGATCGGCGAAGATTCCGGGCAATGGCGTTTCACGGCCATCAATCTGCAGCGTGCGCGTACCGCCATGCGGCTGCAGCGCGACCTGGGCATCAACCTGCCGGGCATCGCGCTCGTCCTCGACCTGATGGAAGAGATTGAAACACTGCGCGTGTATTCAGGCAGGCCGAATACCTGAACTGCCCCTAGTCCAGCCTCTTTCGGAAGCGCAGCACGGCAACGGTCATCATGACTGCGAAGAAGATCAGCAACGCCAGCGTGCTGGGTCCAAGGTCGCTGAACGTCGCACCGCGCAATACGATACCCCGAATCATTTCAACGAAATGAGTCAGCGGCAGCAGTTTGCCAAGCCACTGTGCGAACGGCGGCATGCCATCGAAGGGGAACATGAAGCCTGACAGCAGAATGGAGGGCAGATAAGTAAAAAATGTCAGCTGCATTGCCTGGAACTGCGTTTTGGCCCAGGTGTAAATAGCCAGTCCGAGACTCAGGGTTGCGGCAATAAAAACCAGGCTTGCTGCATACAGGTCCAGCATGCTGCCGACAACCGGAATATTGAAAAGCAGGATACCGACTGCCAGGATAATCGATACCTGGATCAGCCCGATCACCACGTAGGGCGTAATTTTCCCGATCATCAGCTCGATATTGCGAATCGGTGTGGTAATCAGCATTTCAAGGTTGCCGCGCTCGCGTTCGCGCACGACCGCCACGCTGGTAAACAACACCATGGTCAGGTTGAGAATGACGCCGATCAGCGCCGGCACGATCTGCACCACCGAGCGGCGCTCCGGATTGTAGTAGTTGCGCACCTCGAAAAGACCTGCGCTCTGCGCACCGTTGACCGAGCGAACATCGAAACGCATATCGCGCAGCTGCGCGGCAATATTGGCAATGGAAGTATCGCTGCCGTCGATCAGGAGCTGCGCAGCGGCGCGCGAGGGATCGGCCAGGCGCCGGTCAAAATCGGCCGGAACCACCATCCCGACCTTGATGTCGCCCTTGCGCATCCGGTCAATCAACCCCTCGACACTGTTGGCGGTGACAACGAAATCGACCACCTGGGTGGCCTGAACCGCGGCGGCGAGTTTACGCGAGGCATAGGTGTCCGCCAGATCGACAATGCCGGCATTGAGATGGCGCACGTCCGTATTGATGGCATAACCGAAAAGGATGATCTGCATCAGGGGGATACCGATGATCATGCCGAAGGTCAGGCGGTCCCGGCCGAGCTGGCGAATTTCCTTGATGATGATCGCAAAGATGCGCTGCAGAAACATCATCCGCCGGCCCCGTTGCGAAATCCTGTTGCAGCGACAAAAACATCCTCGAGGCTGGCCGGGGTCACCTGGACCTGCGCGACCAGCCCCGCATCGTCGAGCATCCCCTGCAGTCGGCCCACCGGTTCATCCAGACCGGGGTCGACCATCGCGTGCAACCGGTTACCCAGCTGTGTGACGGCCCTGACAAACCCCGCCTGCTCGAGGGTATTGCGGCTGCGCCGGGGCTGCTGTGTCTCGATATCCAGCACGATGGCATCGATATTGTCCGACAGGTCGCCGGGTACACCGGCGGCCACCAGTACGCCTTTGTCGAGAATGGCCAGTTCGTGACACCGTTCCGCCTCGTCCATGAAATGTGTCGAAACCAGGATCGTTGTGCCCTGATCGGCAAGCTCGAAAAGACCATCCCAGAAATCACGGCGACTTTGCGGGTCTACCGCACTGGTCGGTTCATCGAGCAGCAACAGCTCCGGGCCGTGCAGGGTAACCGCAGCCAGGGCCAGGCGCTGCTTCTGCCCGCCGCTCAGCGTACCGGCACGCTGGCCGGCAAAACCTGCCAGCCGGTATTTCGCCAGGTTCTCCCCGATGCGCGTTTTGCGCCGGCGCCTGTCCAGCCCGAAAATCCGGGCGATAAATTCCAGGTTCTCCAGCACCGACAGGTCATCGTAGAGCGAAAACTTCTGCGTCATATAGCCGATGCGATGGCGCAGTTTTTCGGCATCCCGCGGTACCGACAAACCCAGTACCGAGACTTCTCCTTCACTCGGCGTGAGCAGGCCGCACAGCATCCGGATGGCGGTTGATTTCCCCGAGCCGTTCGGCCCGAGAAACCCATAGATTTTCGCCCGCGGTATCCTGAGATTGACCTTGTTGACCGCGACGTTATTGCCGAACCGCCGGGTCAGGCCGGAAGCAACGATGGCATAGTCATTGCTCATCGCAGCGACGGAAAGTCCACTTCGACCGGCACGCCGTTGGGCAGATCGGCTGCCGTTTCATCGGTCAGCGTGACTTCGGACAGGAAAGCCAGCCGGCTGCGATCCCGCTGGGTCAGCGAGTAATAAGGTGTGAATGTCGCGTCGTTCGCAATGTAGCGTACCCGGCCATGAAAAAGGGTTTCGATGCCGTCGATCCTGATATCCGCCGCCACTCCGGGCCTGATCCGGGCCCGCAACGGTTCGGGGATGTAGATACGCGCAAACGGCGCCATATCGCCAGCAAGCATGACGATAACCGGGGTGCCGATGGCAGGACGCTCACCGAGCCGGTAAGGGACGGAATCGATAATGCCGGCTCGTGGAGCCCGGATCTGCAATCGTGCCGCGATCAACTCGAGTCGCTGCAGCGATGCTTCCTCGCGATCGAGATCCGCCTGTGCCTGAGCCAGTTCCTCCCGCGTCGTACCGTCCAGCAACCGGTCCAGCACGGCAGCATATTCATCCACGCTCGCCTTGGCTGCCTCCAGGCTGTTGTAGGCCTGATCGAGATCGGAAGGACTGGCCAGAGCCTTTTCTACCAGGCCCTCGATACGAATGAATTCCCTGCGCTGCACGGTCCGGTTCTCGCGGGCACCGGTCAGCCGGGCCTGCGCTTCACGAATTTCCTCTTCTCTCGGGCCCCGTACCAGTTCGGCCAGCCGTTGCTCCGCCCTGCTCCTGAGTGCCTGCGCCTCCTCTATCTGCGCCCGGTACAGCTCGGGTTCAAGGCGCATCAGAACCTGACCTGCCTCGACACGGTCACCTTCGGTGACCAGGACTTCGATAATGCGTTCGTTTGCCTCGGCAACCACTTCCAGTCGATCGCGTTCCAGGGTGCCAACCAGCGGCAATGGAGAGTCATTCGACTCGCATGCAACGACGCTCGCCATAAGCAGCAGCGTAAACAGCCGCGGTAAAATCATCGGAATCCTGTATCGCATCAGCGTTCCCCGGTTGCCGCGCCCTGATAGAAAATATCCGCAGTATGGGGAATCAAACGCTCGATGAACTGCCGGTCAACCCGAATGCCCAGGGCCGGCTCGATAATCGGCGCAGCCAGAAACGGAAAAATCGCCATCGATGCAAAGGACAGTGTCGTCAGTGTCGGATCGAGTTCCGGGCGCAGGCGACCGGCCGCCTGATCTCTTCGAATCAGCACCGGAATCATGCGTGCCGCACGGCTGGCAAATTCGCTGACGAAAATCTCGCGCAAACGACCGTTGTCGGGCAACACTTCGCGCACCATCAGTTTCGGCAGCCAGGGGTTTTCCGCCAGCGTGTGCATGTACATGCCGAAGAATTCGCTCAGCGACAGATCGGGAATTTCAGACGCTTCAAAAGCCTTGACCCGGTCAAGCAGGGGCTGCAGTGCCTCCCGCAGCATGGCTTCGTTGAGGCCGGCCTTGCCGCCGAAGTAATAGTGGATCATCGCCGGGTTCACGCAGGCGTGCGCGGCGATCATCTTGGTCGTCGCCGCATCGAAACCCACCTTGCTGAACAGTTCACGGGCGGCGTTGAGCAGGGCCTCACGGGCTCTGACTTTTGCCGCCTGATCGCTGCTTGGGCGCCCTGGCTGGCGGGCCGCCGGCTGGTTGCTGGTCTGTGTCATGGCCAATATATTAACTGGTCATTTAATTAATATCAAGCGGGCAGCAATGAAGCGTCGGCGGCAAGCGCTACAGCTGGCTGCGGGCCACCACCTGGCCTGCGGAAATCGCAATGACCTCTCCTTCGGGAAGCGGTTCCCAGGGTTCTGCCGTCAGCGGCACGCTGGCAATGAGCGATGCATTCTGACCCGGCGAGGCAACGGCGATACCGGTTGTTTCCGCGCGCTGGGCCTCAATGGCGCATTGCCGATGCAGCAGGTGCAGGCCCGGCGGCCTGATTTGCCCGTCGGCCTGTTTGCGGCGCTGGGCGTGGGCGAACAACGCCTCACCGTCACAATAGAGAAAATTCGCCACACCCACCTGGCCGATCTCGCGGGCAAACCCGGCAACCACCTCGAACCGGGCCGCCAGATCCGGAATCCCCTCGGCATTGCGCCACAAGGGCCTGATACGCTCCAGCAGCGCGCAAAAAGCATATTCTGAATCCGTTTCACCGATCGGGTGAAAGGCATCGATCGAAAACTGACTGCCGTTGCGGGCATCCGGGACATGCCCGTTGTGAGCAAAAACGTGCATGCTGCCGCCCAGTTCACGGCTGAAAGGCTGGGTGTTCCTGATCGCGATGTCGCCCTGGGTCGCCTTGCGAATATGCGAAACCACCATGGTGCTGCGCGGCTCCACCTGCTCGACAAACTGAACCCACTGGCTGCTGCTGGCACAGGTGGTGTCGCGCAACACCCGCACATCGGCATCTGCGTAGTAAGCGATGCCCCACCCGTCCTTGTGCGGCGCAGTCTTTCCGCCATGCTCGGCAAGAGCGCTGAGCGAGACGGTGACCGTGGCGGGCTTGAGGCTCGACATGCTAAACAGCTCACACATGCGGGACGGTCCCTCCTCAGTCAGTCAACTGACTTGCGATACGCTTTGCGAATGGCAACAAACCGCGTGAGCATCTGCCCCTTGAGATAGGCATTCTCAATGGGCCCGTTAGCCTCCATGCCATGTATGCTTCGCACGATATCCATGCCGCGAACCACCCTGCCGAATGCCGCAAAACCCAGACCGTCCCTGTTGCGCATGCCGCCAAAATCGAGACCGGGCTGGTCGCCGATGGAAATAAAAAACGTACCGCCGCTGGCTGTGCCCGGCCCGGCACGGGCCAGTGATATGACGCCGTCGGTATGCAAAATCCCGCTGTCTGCAGTGCTCTCGTGCGGAATCGGACGAACGCGTTTGCGCTGATCGACGATGCCGCCCTGAATTACCGAAATCACCGGCTCACCGTTATCGTTGTCCGGTCGAACCGTCCGGTAAAACGCAGCGCCATTGAGCAGGCCGCTGTCGACATAGGCCAGAAAATCCGCCGATGACAAAGGTGCTTTTTCAATATAGACCTCGATCTCGATGTCACCGGCATCGGTTTCAAGCACCACCCGCGGCGCTGTGTCGCTGTCGGTCGCAGCTCGAGTATCCGCCGGACCCGACACCGGCATCCAGACAAATGCAGCCACCAGCCCGATGACCAGTTGCCGTACCGGAATGGAAAAACCCGCTTTGCAAACCCGTTTGTTCACCGCTTGCCCTCAACTGTCCCGAATCCAGATACGATAATATACGACCTGCTCATTCGCCCAGAATCAGCAGCAGATCCCTGCTGTCAACCCGGGTACCGGCAGGTGCAACGATCCTGCTCACGACCCCGTTGCGGTCGGCATGCAGTACCGTCTCCATTTTCATGGCCTCAACGGACACCAGGGGATCACCCCGGTCGACCGGCTGGCCTTCCTCGACATGGACACTGACAACCAGCCCCGGCATTGGCGCGGCGACGTGGTCGGGATTGCCCTCTTCAGCCTTGGGCCGGGCGATGCGGGTCGGTGCGGCCTGCCTGTCCCGGATGCTCACACTGCGGGGCTGGCCGTTCAGTTCGAAGAACACCTGCCGCTCACCCTGCTCGTTGGGCTCACTGGTCGCCAGGTAACGGATGAACAGAGTCTTGCCTTTTTCGATGTCGACGTCGACTTCGGTTTCCTTGTCGAGTCCGTAGAAAAACACCGGCGTGGGCAGAACACTCACATTGCCGTACAGGCGCTGATGCTTAGCATAATCTTCGAACACTTTGGGATACAGCGTGTAAGACGAAAGCTCCCGGTCGGAAACACGCCGACCAATACTTTTTTCTGCCGTCGCCCGGGCCTGCTCCAGATCTAGCGGCGGCAGGCTTGCGCCGGGCCGTTCTGTCAGCGGCGTATTTCCCTTGAGCACTTTTCGCTGCAGCGCTTCCGGGAAGCCGCCATGCGGCCGGCCCAGGTCTCCCCGGAACAGCCCCACGACAGACGCCGGAAAATCCACTTCCCGATCCGGATCCATGACCTCCTCGGCATTCAGCCCACTGGTCACCATAAACAACGCCATATCGCCCACCACTTTTGAGGTGGGCGTTACCTTGACGATGTCACCGAACAACCGGTTGACCTGCGCATAGGTCTCGGCCACTTCCGGCCAGCGATGCTCGATACCCAGCGCCCGGGCCTGCTCCCGAAGGTTGGTGTATTGCCCCCCGGGCATCGCATGGCGATAAATGTCCGCTGTACCCGAGCGAATCTCGCTCTCAAAAGCAGCATAGTACTGACGCACTACTTCCCAGTAGTGGCCAATCCGTCGCAACGCCCCGGTATCGATCCCCGGGTTCCGGTCGGTATCCTTCAGCACTTCGATCATGGAGTTCAGGTTCGGTTGCGAAGTCAGCCCGCTCATGGAATCCACGGCGCCGTCTACCGCATCGACACCGGCTTCCACCGCAGCGATGACCGTGGCGGCCGCCACACCGCTGGTGTCGTGGGTGTGAAAGTGCACCGGCAGCCCGGTTTCCTCCCGCAACGCCGTAACCAGGCGGCGCACTGCCTCCGGACGACAGACACCGGCCATGTCCTTGATGCCCAGAATATGTGCGCCGGCGCGCTCCAGTTGCTTCGCCATGGCGACGTAGTACTTTAAATCGTACTTGTTGCGCCCGGTATCCAGCATGTCACCGGTGTAACAAATCGTTCCTTCACACAGCTTTCCGGCATCCAGCACTGCATCCATGGCAACGCGCATGTTCTCCACCCAGTTCAGGGAATCGAACACCCGGAACAGATCGATGCCGGCATCAGCGGCCTGCCTGACGAAAAAACGCACCACGTTGTCGGGATAGTTGGTATACCCCACGGCGTTGGAACTGCGCAGCAGCATTTGCAACAGAATATTGGGCACCTGCTCGCGAAGCCCGATCAAACGTTCCCAGGGATCTTCTTTCAGAAAACGCATCGCCACATCGAAAGTAGCCCCGCCCCAGCATTCCAGAGACAGCAATTGCGGCAGCAGTCGGGCATAGGCCGGTGCAATATTCAGAAGATCGACGGTGCGCATGCGCGTGGCGAGCAGCGACTGGTGAGCATCCCGCATGGTGGTGTCCGTCAACAGGATTCTCGGCTCGTCCCGCATCCAGCGGGCAAAGGCCTGCGGGCCGTCCGCTTCCAGACGCCGGCGATGGCCGGCGGGAATCTCTGTCGGCATGGATTTCGGTAGCGGCGCTGCATTGCAGGTCCGGGGACCGGCCCGATTGCGAACCTCGGGATGATCGTTGACGATGACATCGCCCAGAAACGTCAGCAGCCGTGTCGCCCGGTCGCGCTTTTTACTGAACCGGAAAAGCTCCGGCGTTGCATCGATGAACCGTGTCGTATACGCCGCGGACCGGAACATCGGATGACTGATCAGGTTCTCCAGGAAAGCCAGGTTGGTGCTGACGCCCCGGATACGAAATTCCCGCAGCGCCCGGTCCATCCGGTCGATGGCCTCCGCCGGTGTGGGCGCCCAGGTGGAAATTTTCACCAGCAGGGAGTCATAGAAGGGAGTGATGCGGGCGCCGGCGTAGGCAGTACCCCCGTCGAGGCGCACACCAAAACCCGAGGCACTGCGATAGGTCGCGATGCGGCCATAGTCCGGAACGAAATTGTTTTCCGGATCCTCGGTAGTAATCCGGCACTGCAACGCATGGCCGCGCAAGCGGATGTCCTGCTGCGCGGGCAGGTTGGCATCGACACCGATGGCCTCGCCCCCCGCCACCCGCAACTGCGCTTTGACCAGGTCGACCCCGGTGACTTCCTCGGTGACGGTGTGCTCCACCTGGATGCGGGGATTGACCTCGATGAAATAAAACTCCCCGGAATCCACGTCCTCGAGAAACTCGACCGTACCGGCATTCACATAGCCGGCGGTTTTGCCAAGGCGCAAAGCGGCATCGCACAGCGATGTACGCATGGCAGCGTCGAAATAGGGCGCCGGCGCCCGTTCCACAACTTTCTGGTGGCGCCGCTGAACCGAACAGTCCCGCTCAAACAGGTGTACCAGGTTGCCGTGGCGATCGCCGAGGATCTGCACTTCCACGTGGCGGGCGCGGCGCACCAGTTTCTCCAGGTACATTTCATCGTTGCCAAAAGCGCTGGCGGCTTCCCGGCGGGCCGGGCCCAGCTGTGCCAGCAAATCGGACTCGTTCTCCAGCATCCGCATGCCCCGGCCACCTCCGCCCCAGCTCGCCTTGAGCATCAGCGGATAACCGATACCGGCGGCCAGGCGTTTGACCTCGTCCGGATCATCGGGCAAAGGGCCGGTAGCCGGCATTACCGGCACCCCGGCACTTTCCGCCAGCTCCCGGGCAGAAACTTTGTTCCCCAGGCGCCGCATCACCCCGGAGGGAGGGCCGACGAAAATAATGCCGGCTTCGGCGCAGGCGTCAGCAAACTCGGGATTCTCTGCCAGAAAGCCATAGCCGGGATGGATCGCATCGATGCCGGTATCGCGGGCGATACGCAGAATGCCTTCGATATCGAGATAAGCGCCGATCGGGTTACCGCCCTCACCCACCTGGTAGGACTCGTCGGCCTTGAAGCGGTGCAGCGCAAAGCGGTCTTCCTCGGTAAAAATGGCGACCGTGCGCATGCCCAGTTCCGTAGCAGCCCGGAATACGCGAATGGCGATCTCGCCCCGGTTGGCAACGAGCAGACTGCGAATTCCTGAGGATGAGCTGATCATGGCAGCAGGATCATAACAGCCGGCATCGGCGGTCTGCTTTACAATCGGAGTGACTTTAGCGGCGATTTGTACAGTTCCCGCCGTTCTGTCAGCGAGTGGCTGCAGCCGGATTGTCATGTCAGCTGAGCCTGGATCGAAAATCTGTCGGAAGTCTTTACAGTCTGCGCAACGATAATCTATATAACTATTTGATTTATTAGGTATTTCTTCGGATGCCGTGCTTTGCTCCCGGCTGCAGAGTGCTGCATAATAGCAACGGACGAATAAAACGATAACCAACTCATCATTGGCCGGGGAGTAGAAAAATCATGTTCAAGCAAGCAACCGCATGGGTTGCTGTCGCGGCACTTTTTCCGTTTGCAGCAACAGCCGTTCCCGTTTCCTACAACGGCCTGTCATTCCAGACCGCGGATCAGAGTATCTGGGACACAGGTGACTCATTCATACTGAATGAAACCAAGTTTATCGGTGCACAGTGGTCCGGTTTGAGCACCAACCTCGATCTGCTGGCCGGCAGCGAGAACGCACGCGTGCCAGGCACCGGCGGCACCGTACCGAACCCGCTCTACGCAGCCTGGGTGCTGTGCGGCGGCCCGCTCGGTAACCCGTTGTGCGGCGATGCGCCGTCAACAACCATCCCGAACCCGATTCCGGCCGCAACCTTCGACTCCCGTTTCGGCGCTGAAGTCATCGGTACCAGTAACGGCAAGATCGGTTTCAACTTCGGCCTGAGTATCGACAGCGGGTCGGTCGATGCAACTGTCAGCTACGATGCCGAGCTGATCGCACCGGACTACATGAATGCCAATCCCTTCGAGCCTTTCAGCCTGAACCCCAACAGCACGCTGGCGGGAGTGAACACGCTGGAAACCAACTTCTCGGAGCTGTCGGCCTACGCCGAAGCGGTGATGCAGTTGTCCGGTGAGATCTCGGCCACCGGCTGCCCGTTCATTGGCACCTGCTACGAAGGCAGCACGCCTTATAACATCGATTTCACGCCGGAAATCATTTCCTTCAACCAGGATGGCACCGGCGGGGTCGAACTCTTCGACGGGCTGTTCCAGCCTTCCGATTTCGGTGTAAACCCGTTGCTCGACGGATTCCCGCTCAGCTTCGATATCGCCGGGCTGGCAGAAATCACCCTGTACCAGTCGCAACCCGACACTTCAGGGGGGCTTAATGCCGGTACCCAGACACTCCAGTCAACCGGCCAGGACGACCTGCTTGACCTGATCCTCGATCTGGACAATATCGTCGCCACGGCCGCCGGTGTCCCCGGTCTTTTTGGCAGCAGTTTCGATATTCCCGTGCTTGGATCGGTGGGCTTCGACATCATTAATGTGGCAATGGGCCCCACCATCGATCTGCAGCAGAACTTTGAGCTGGAGCCCACGCTCTGGGTCGACCTGTTGTTCTCAAAGCCTGTTGAGGTCGGCGGCATCATGGTCACCTCATTGAGCTCGGCATGGGACAACCTGCCTGATATTTCATTCGGCAGCGGCGAAACCTGGGTCACGCCGGAGTTCTACCTGAGCTCGTATCTCAACAACGATACGCTGCTCGATTTTGACCTTGCATTCATGATCGACCTGTTGCAGATCTACTATGACTTCGGCCTGGCCGGTTCTAACTCATTCGGCATCGGCAATGTCCTCGACGAGGCCATTAGCCTGTTCGATACGCCGGCGTTCTACAGCAACCGGTTCGAACTGCTCGGATTTAACCGGATTGCCGGAGATCCTTTCCTGGCCAAACTGCCGGAACCCGGCACCCTGCTGCTATACGGGCTGGGTCTGTTCGGTCTCGGATACGCCGCGCGCCGCAAAGCCAAAGCAGCCGCGTAACGACTATTGAAAGCAGCATCCAAGCGGCGTACTTCAGTCGGAGTACGCCGCTTTTCTTTTTCTGCTGACCCGGATTGCCGCTTTGTGCCATTATTCATCATGGCAATGTAGCCTGTCCCCGACGGAGCGAACCTATGAAATGCAAATGGTTGATAGCCCTCAGCCTGCTGGCCGTTTCCGGTAATACACCGGGAGCCA
>JAJRXW010000300.1 GCA_024276095.1 Gammaproteobacteria bacterium | reverse complement strand
TCCGGCCATACACGATACCGGCATGACGCTGCTGGTACGCCAGCTCGCGCCGGGTCCGGAAGGGTTGCCGATTGAAATCTACTGTTTCACAAAAACGACGGACTGGATTGCCTATGAGGACATCCAGGCGGATATTTTCGATCATTTACTCGCCATCGCGCCGGAGTTTGGTCTGCGGTTGTACCAGAAACCGGCCGGTACGGACCTGAAGGCACTGGCACGGGGGGGGCAGGATGACTGAAGCCTGTCTGGAACCGACACGGGAATCAGGGCGGGTATTTATCATCGTACTGCCGCGCTGGAGGATTCGCGTTTGTTGCCGCTCGTCCCGTATCCCGGTGATACGGTTTCGGTACCTGGCGTGAGTTAATCATCCGGTATGGCAAGCGGGTCCCACGCGTCACAGTCAGCCGTCGAGCTTTCCCCGCTGGCACTGGTGAATGCGCTGCTGCCTCTGGTCGCAATCAATGTCTGTTATGTGGTGTCCTTTTCTGCGGAGCACATCCCGGCCTGCATTCCCTATTGGGAGGGCTGTACTTCCATCAGTGCAACGGGACGCTACGGGGCGGGCTACTTTATTTTCAAGGGGACGATGATCCCGGCCGGTGTGTTGCTCTGTCTTTATTGGTGGCTTTGTTCCCGCTGGCTGGCGGGATTGCAGAAAGATTCCCCGCGGGCCAGCCCGGCACTCGCGATCCTTGGCATTCTGGCGGGTATTTTTCTTATTCTGTATGTGGTCTTTCTGGGCTCCTCCGGAGATTTCTACCGGTTCATGCGTCGATTCGGCGTCATTGTCTATTTTGGCTGCAGCGGCCTGGCCCAACTTGTTCTGATCCGGCGCCTGTACATCCTTCGCCAGGATCACGGGCTCAGGCTGCCGGCCTATATTCTGCCGGGGAAAGTGGCGGTAGGACTGGCGTTGCTGATCATGGGCCTGGTCAGTATCCCGGTGAAGAACTTCGTCGTCGATGCCGACCGGGTGGCCAATGCCGTGGAATGGAATTTTGCACTGTTGATGCAGTGTTTTTACCTGCTTACCTGGCGAGCCTGGAAGGCGACGGGTTTTCGGGCCACTTTTTCATAGACTGATTCCGGCACAGGCTTACTCCCAGGCTGCAGGATTTACTCCGTAGAACTTCTGCAGCTGTTCATACAGTTCCGGCAGCCGCTGTTTCATCAGCGCTCCGCGTTCAAAGAACGATTCTGTTGCCACGGCAAAAAATTCGGGAGGAGAACTGGCTCCGTAGCTGTCCATGACTTCATTGTTATGCTGCCTGGTTCGACGGGCCAGGCCGTCAAATTCCTTGTGCAGGACCCGCGCCCACTCTGCGTAGTCTCCGCGCTCACGCAGGACCGGAAGTCCATCGACGACTCCGTTCTCTTCATCCAGTTTGTGGGCGAATTCGTGCAGTACTACGTTGTGTCCGTCGTCCGCGTACTCGGCTCCTTTGCATACGTCGTTCCAGGAAAGAACGATTGGCCCTCCCTGCCAGGATTCTCCCGCCCGGGCCGAATCCCTGTGCGCCACCACGGTGCCGTCCCAGTGTGCCTCCGTGGCCACATAGGTATCCGGATACATCAGGATGTTCGAGAACCCCCGGAAGTAGTCTTCCTTCCGGTTGAGCAACAGCAGGCAGGCATTACCCGCCACGGTGACGCGCATCTCGTCGGTTACTTTCAGCCCCGCACATCCCAGGAACTCCTTGTCGTGCAGAAACACGTTCACATAGCCTCTGAGCTGTGCCTGCAGCGGCGCCGGCATTTTTCGATACAAAGGAACATTGCGTTCCAGGATCCCGACGAACTCCGGGCGCAGTGGCTGGTTCTGCAATCGCCTGCGCCGCAGCCGCCGGCTGATGACTACAGCCAGGTAGATGCTCCAGGCCAGCGTGAGGCCGCCACCGATGATAATAAGCAGGGAAAGAGACACCGGACCGATTGGAGCTTCCATGGAATGGGTGCTGGCACTCTAGCACAGGGCGCCTTTCACGAAAGGCAGCCCACGCGTGACCGGAAGCGCTGTTGTTTTTGCATCCACAGCCTGTACCAGTGGTGGAACAGCGCCGAGTGTTTGCCAGATTACTTGTTAAAAGCAAGTTATCGTGCTATTTTCTGATACTTGCAAATTACAAGTAATAATCTGTTGCTCATGGCCGGGACGATTGTCATTTTGGTACCGGCCTTTCAGCTTCTCGAGGTATGCCATGACTACTGAAATAATCCTGTACGAATTTGGGCCAACACGATCAGCACGGTGTCGATGGACGCTGCTCGAGGCGGGCCTGGACTTCGAGTCCATAGAAGATCAGTCACTTATCCACAGCGACCGGTTGAAGGAGGTTCACCCGCTGGGGAAATTACCGGCCGCGGTAATTGACGGGCGGCCATTGTTTGAATCGTCGGCCATCTGTACCTGTTTCGCCGACCTGGTTCCGGAACGCAATCTGATCGCCCCGGCCGGCACCTGGGAACGGGCCCTGCACGACCAATGGACCAGCTTCGGTATGACCGAACTGGAGGCGCATGTCTGGAGTACCGCGCGAAATACGTTTGTCTTGCCGGAGGAGGAGCGGCTGCCGGATATCATCGGGCAAAACGCAGTCGCGTTCGGCCAGGCGGGAGCTGTCCTGGACAACGCACTGAAGGATTCCGACTACCTGGTTGGTAATCGATTTTCTGTCACGGACATCATCCTGGGCTACACGGTGAACTGGGGAAACCGTCTGGGACTGATCGAATCCTTTCCGAACCTGCAGCGCTATCTCGACCGGCTGTTCGAACGCCCGCACTGCACAATGACGCGCTAGAGGAGGGAGAGCAGCGGGTATACCCGCATACTGCTTTGGGGTTGAGACGATGTAATCCGAAAGGGGCCGGCCGCCGCCCGGCGGGCCGGCCCCGTTACCGGGCAGGGGTTCGAATGCGCCGCGCGCGTTATTTTCTGACCGTAAAGTCGGTCACCAGTACCGCGTTTTCAGGTACCGGCGTATCCGGGATCCCCTTGAAATACTTCGGCCCTAGGTTCAGCGATGACAGGTCCATGACGTGCATGTACAGCGCCTCGTCACCTTCGTGTGCCGTCCGGTTGAACAGCATCTTCGTGCTGTCCTTGGAAAATGACTTCATGCCGTCAAAACCGGGGTTATAGGTCAGGCGCATTGGTTCATCACCGGCCAGATCGCCCAGAAACAGCTCAAAGTTGTTGCCGTCGATCATTCTGGTGAACAGATAGTGACGCCCGTCGCCGGCCGGGGCAGGCCCCCAGTGCATGTCACGTGTGAAAGTACGCTGTTTCAGTTCAGTACCGTCATACCTGATGGTGAACACGGTCATCGGCGTCGGCGTGATCTTGCCGTATTCGCTGTTGCGCCAGGCCTGAAAAATAATGGTTTCGTTGTCTGCCAGGTAAAAAGGTGCGCCCGGCTGCCAGTCTTCTGTAAAGGTGATTTGCTGTTCGTCGCTGCCGTCTGACCGCATGCGCCACAGGTTAAGGTTGCCGTCGATCTGGCGGGCAAACACGATCCATTCATTATTGGGCGAAACCGTTACCTCCGCGTCGTACCATTTATTGTTGGTGAGCCGGACGATGTCGTTGCCGTACAGGTCGGAGCTGTACAGTTCTGCACCTTGCGGGTAGTTGTCCTGATCGGCCCAGTCTCCGAGCGGCATGTCCATATTGTCCCTGGTCGATGTCCAGATAATGCGTTTCTGGTCCTGGAAGAAATACGAACAGGCATCCTGGCCGCGATCGTTTATTCGCCGGATCAATTTACCGTCGTCGGTAAAAAGATACGTCAGTGCGCCGCCAATTCGCCTGTCGCCGAGGGTCTGTGCGTCGGGGTCCCGGGCCTGCGCGATGATGTGATAGTCATCCGGCGCGTAATAGCCTTCCCCGGCGGGCGGAATGTTCGGGATGAGACGTACCGGCAGTTCTTTGCTGGCATCTATCGCCGGGGCCGCGGGGCTGGCGCCCGAGACGGCATCCGTTCCGGCATCTGCCTGGCTCCAGCCGGCTGTCATGAACAGCAGCGAGGTGAGAAAAACGGCGCCGGTGAGTAGTGTGCGGGTGGTGCTCATTGGTGTTGGGGCTCCTCAGGAAATTCTTGTTGTACTGGCGATGTTCTGCCTTTTCTGTGCAGCACGCAACAGTGTAGCAATGCCGCCAAACACACACCAACCGGGCGATTGACGTGTCCGGCTGATGATCAGGGGACGGTGGCCGCGGTGTTATTCAGGTGAATGTCCCCGTGGTCGGTAATGTACACCTGCAACCTGATGTTCCCGGTTGAGATCCAGTACCACGCTTGCCTTTGGAGGGATCGATGTCAGGCTGTTCCTGGTGATGCGCTCGAAAAACAGCATAAACCTGGCAAGCTGGTCATCCGTCATGCCGGCCCCGGCCAGCTTGCGTTCCTGCTCGCATCGCCAGCGCTTTACCGATGCAAAATCGGGCACGCGCAGATAGACAAGCGAATCGATCTGTGCGAACAGGTCACGATAATGCATCGACAATTGCCCGTTCACGTATTTACGCCAGACTACGTCCGGGTCCTCCTTCTCTTCCAGAGCGTTGATCGGGGTAACGAGTGTCTGGTCACACTCAGGCTCTGCGCCGATGCACCAGCCCTCGAATACGATCAGGTCAATCGGGCCATGAACGGATGGCCAGTCTTTTTTCGGAAAATGGTCATCCGCCAGCTTGTCGAAACGCGGCACCCGGAAACTGTCACCGGATTTCAGTGCACGAAGGGCAGCGATGATTCGCAAGCCAAGCAGTGGATCGTGAGTGCCCGGCACCCCCCTGGTAGCGAGCAGTGGATGAACCTTGTCCGCCAGCTGTCGGCGCCGGTCTCTGGACAGGTAGATATCGTCGATGGAGAATGTCGCAACCCTGCGACCGCAGGTGTGCTGCAGATACTCTGCAATAAAATGAGACAAAGTAGTTTTCCCGGCACCCTGGGCGCCATTTATTCCCAGCACGCGAGGCAGGCCCGCGTTGCTGACCAGATTTCGTTCCACCCAGTCGCTTAAAGGAATGTAGTAGTCATTCGCCGTTGCTGCGAACGACTCCGGTAATTTCCGGGTACTGATAAACTGCTTCAGCAAATCTCTGCTCTTCTGAATACTGGACGGGCGGACAGGGGGCAATGACGACGAATGAATGGGGGAGGTTACCCTGTTTGGTCGCGCTCCATGGCCCGGGCACGGAATGCCTCCACAAGCCCATCGCGGTCGTTCTCGATCCTGTCCAGGAAATCTTTTTGTGCGGCGGTATTGGGATCGTGTTTTCCGCTCCACAGTGCCATTTCCAGCAACACGGGTGCCAGATCGATGCCTTTCGGCGTGAGTCGGTAGAGCACTCTGCGCCGATTTTCCGGGTCCTGGGATTTGGTGATGATTCCCGACGCTTCCAGCGCCTGCAGGCGATCTGCAAGAACGTTGGTGGCGATGCGCTCGCTGGATTCGAGGAACTCGCCGTAGGTCCTGCAGCCTTTCATCAGCATGTCGCGAATGATCACCAGGCTCCATCGATCCCCGAATGTATCGAGGGCAAAAGTGACCGGGCATCCGGTGTTGCGAAGTTTGTTTGGGCCAGGCATGTCCCGAGCCTAGAATAGCCACTTGTGAAAGACAAGTGATAATGACCGAATATTCGGCGGCCAGGGCGTCCGGGCGCTCCAAAATCCGGGCGTGGCAAAATTTCTATGTCACAATCGACCGGAAATCGCCTTTTCTATCGTCTAATGCCCATGGCCAAAATGCGTTCTCAGCCCCTGTATTTCCGTGATCGACACCAGGTCAGGGATCTGCTTGCCGGTGACGAAGAGGCGTTCAACCGGTTTTTCGAGGAAAATTACTCGCGGCTTTACAGGTTTGCACTGCCGCGACTGCACGGGGACCAGGCGGCAGCGGAGGATATCGCCCAGCAGACGCTGGCGATTGCCCTGCAAAAGTTGGATACATATCGTGGCGAGGCGCAGCTTTATACGTGGCTTTGTTCAATCTGTCGAAACCAGGTTACAGACTGGCTGCGGCAACAGGGCCGGCATCGGGATCGGGTGGTATTAACAGAGGATTTTCCGGAAATTCAGGCGGCGGTGGATTCATTCTGTGCGCCGGCATCGGACGACCCAATGGCCAATCAGCACCGGACCGAACTGGCGCGGCTGATCCAGGTAGCGCTGGACCGGCTTTCACCCAGGTACGGGGATGTACTGGAATGGAAGTATCTCCTCGGTTATTCAGTACAGGAAATTGCCGACCGGCTGAATACCAGCGTCGATGCGACACAATCGTTGCTGACCCGGGCCAGGAGGGCTTTCACTTCCGTTTATGGTCCGCTGACGGACTCGCTTGTTGCTCCATCTCAACAAGGTTTGCACCATGAATAACGGCAATACCGACAAACCCCAGGCGCAAAGTGATCCATTCGCTGAACTTTTTGAGCACGCAGCGCCGAGGCCGGAGCCACGCAGCGAGGCGAAGGCTCTTGCGCTCGCTTCGCTCAAGGAACAGTGGGCGGCTGACGTAGATCGGCGGACCAAGAGGCGCAATATCGTACGGTGGGGGCTTGCCGCAGGCCTGCTGCTCGGGCTGGCTGGCCTGTTTGTTCAGATTGACGACAGCGTTCCGGAAATCGTGTCTGTTGCAACGGTTGCACTCAGATCGGGAGAGCATATTGCGGTTACTACAAGTTCTATAGGAGTCCGTGAGCTCAGCAGCAGCATGTCCTCGTTAAACGTCGGCGATATGCTGGTGACCGGGGAAGATTCCAGGCTTGCCCTGGCGTGGAATGCCGGCGGCTCGCTGCGAGTCGACGCAAATACCACGCTGGTGTTTGTTTCTTCTCAGGTTATCCGGCTGGTTTCCGGTACCGTCTATTTCGATTCAGGATCTGCGGGCGGGACGTCCGTCCGTCCGGGCTCCATTTCGATCAGGACGCCGGTCGGCAGCGCGTCCCACATCGGGACGCAGTTCATGGCGCAGGTCACAGGTGACAGCGTCACCATAAGCGTCCGGGAGGGCCGCGTGAAGATCGACAGGCCGGCCTCTGAGCTGGTCATTGGCGCCGGCAACCAGATGGAAGTCGATGCCGACGGGCTGACAGCCAGAAGGCCCATCGCATCTTACGGCGAAGCCTGGCGCTGGGTTGAGAATATTGCGCCCAGATTCGATCCGGACGGGCGGCCGGTGAATGACCTTCTGCTCTGGATTGCGCGGGAAACAGGCCGCAGTATTCACTATCATTCGATGGCCGCCGAGCAGGAGGCCGATGAGATCCTGCATGGCTTCAGGGGGCTTGGGCCTATGGATGCGCTCGAAGTTCTGTCCAGTGCGACTGATCTGCGCTATAGTTTTATCGATGAGCGTATCGAGATACGCTTGGCAGACTGAACGACAACCAGATTCGCTGCGCTCCGCAGACTGTTCTGAGTGCGAAGAGGAGCTGTTCCGCTTGCGTCGCGCCATTTCATCACGCCAGGTAGTTTTATTGCGATGGAGTCTTGAATCGCGCTTCTGATCTCGTGGGTCGTAAATTGCAAGTCACAGACCGCTGGACTCTGGTCGTTGTTTTTCTGTTCATGCCTGCGCTTTCATTGTATGGAGCGACAGAGGAAGACCGGGTCAGTGCCGAGGCCGGCGATTCGATCAGTGAGATCATCGACAGATTGCGGGCCGATGGGTTTTCCATAGCTTACAGCACCGCACTGTTGCCTCCCGGTCTGGTCGTGCAGGAGAGGGCTGTGGCCCCCGAGCCGCTCGCCCTGGTCAGGAAGATCCTGCGGCCCCACGGACTTACCCTGCGAACCACATCGACGTTGCATGTCGTCACACGGATTACGCAGAAGGCGCCTCCTCCTGCAACAGAGCCGGCCCCTGTGCAGTTAACGGCCGCCGATCTGGCCCCACAGGAGATGCCCATTGCCGAGGTCATCGTATCGGCCAGTCGTTACCGGATACTCCGCGAACCGCTGGGGACGTCTTCGTTCATTACTCAGCGCACAATACAGCTGTTGCCTGATTTTGGCGAAGATCCGATCCGTGCCGTTCACCGGTTACCCGGTACGGCGGCCGGCGGTCCCTCGGCCCAGGCGTATATCCGCGGGGGGGAGCAAAATGACACCGATATTGTCCTGAATGGCCAGCGACTCCTCGATCCGTATCACGTACGCGATTTCCAGAACCTGTTCAGCGCTATTGACGCGCGGGCCATCGATGGCATTGAGGTGTTTACCGGCGGATTTCCCGTCAAGTACGGGGATCGCATGGGTGGCATGGTGTTAATCGACACGCTGATGCCCGACAAGCCCCGCCGTACTGAAATTGGAGTCAGCGTATTCAATACTTCGGTGCTGTCGGCGGGCACGACAGGCGATGGCGATGTCGATTGGGTCGTATCGGCGCGCCGGGGTAACCTGGATCTCATACTTAACGAAGATCTCGGTGAGCCTTACTATTTCGATGTCTTTGCGGAAATTGGGTGGAATATCTCGCCCGATACCAGGTTGTCTGCCAACTGGCTGCTGATAGACGACAAGGTCCTTGTGGTCACGGAGAACGATCCGACCGAGCGGGAGGAGTCGGACAACAATACGCGAAATGCTTATTTCTGGGTCAACTGGAGCCAGCACTGGACAGATTCGCTGCAGAGCGACACCGTGCTGTCAACGAATACCTTCAACAGCGAGCGTACCGGAATGATCGACAACGTCGAGAGAATTGTCGGCATGGTCGACGATCGCCGTCGTGTGGACATTCTTGGAATTCGGCAGGACTGGACCTACGATTTCACACCGAACCAGCGACTGCTTTTCGGTGGAGAGTTGCGCTCGGTGAGTGCCGGTTACGATTATTTTTCCATCGTTGACTACTTCGGGCTGTTCCGGTCGTTTGGGATCGTACCTTCTTCCGTCGAACGCGATCTGCTGGTAGAGGCAGGTGGACAGTCTGCTGCGCTTTACCTGTCGGATCGGTGGCAGTTCACCAAAAATACGGTGGCAGAGCTGGGTATTCGCTGGGACATGCAGACCTATACGAGTGCAACCCGTGAGCGTCAGGTAAGCCCGCGATTCAGTATTCTTCATTCCATCGGGCGTGATACGACTCTCCGCGCCAGTTGGGGGCGATATTACCAGTCCCAGGGAATCTACGAGTTACAGATAGAAGATGGGGTGACGGATTTTTTTCCGGCACAGCGATCCGATCAGGCCATCGTGGGCCTGCAGCATAATTTTCGTGACTACTATTCATTTCGTATCGAGGCGTACTGGAACTCGATGGAGCGACTGCGCCCAAGGTATGAGAATCTTTTCGATCCGCTTGCCGTGATCCCGGAGATTCAGCCGGACCGGGTGCGGACCGCTCCCGAAAAAGCCTCTGCGAGAGGGGCGGAATTTTCGCTTGCGTATACCTCCGATGGAGCGTTCAGCTGGTGGGCGACCTACACGCGTGCGACAGTGGAAGACAGAATTAACGGCTCGAACGTTCCCCGGAGCTGGGATCAAAAACATGCCGTGCAGGTTGGCCTGGCATGGTCCAGCGATCGCTGGGATATCGGATTGGTCCTGAACCGGCACAGTGGCTGGCCCAAGACCAACCTGGCTATTGGCAGCTCTTCCGGGCCGACCATGCCCGGGGTGGCGGTCGGGGAACGAAATGCAGACCGGTTTGGCAGGTTTTCGACCATCGACATGCGGGTCAGCTACAAGAAACCTGTTTCGATCGGAACCCTGAGCATGTATCTCGAGTTATCCAATGCGTTCAATCGCTCCAACCCCTGTTGTGTGGATTTCTAACTGGACGAAGACGATCAGGGAAATGCGATTCTCGAGCAACAGGAGGATTACTGGTTCCCACTGCTGCCTGCGATAGGATTCCTGTGGGAATTTTGAGGCGGTGAGCGGCTGTCGGGTCTGGATCTGATCCTGACGACCTGATTTCGCTGATCGCCCTGCGCCTGTTTTCCGCCCGGCGGGCCTCCGCTGAGGCCCTGGATACCCCTCTGGCAGCAGCTTCCTGAAATAACTTCCTCCGGGACCGAAAGATTTTCATTTCCCGTACGTCCAATACAGGAGTTCCGGTTGCCATGCACCGGCCACCTGTCATTCGGGCATTTGATCCACAGATGAAAATATTTGTCATCAGTCTTACCAGCTCCCACGCAAGAAGAGACAGCGCTGCTGTTCAACTGCGCAGGTTTAGCCTCGAATTCGAGTTTTTCCCGGCCATATCCGGAAAAAGTGCGCTCGAAAACTGTTTTGACGGCTACGACGAGGAGCGGTTTCTCAGAAATACCGGCAGAACGGCATGTGCCGGGGAGATCGGCTGTTATGCCAGTCACCTGGCCGTGTGGAGAAGATGCATCGAGATGGATGAGCCTGTCGTAATCATGGAGGACGATTTCCGTCTTCTCGAAGAGTTTCCCGAATCCCTTCGGCAGCTCGGCAGAAACATCGATCGCTATGGGTACATCCGTTTACAGACCGAAAGCCGTGCCAGGAAGCACCGGGAAAAGAAATGCGGAAAGTTCGTGCTGTGGCGGTATACCAAGGTGCCGCACGGTGCAATGTGTTACGGCATCTCGCCATCGGTCGCTGCTGCTTTCGTTGAGCAGAGCAACATACTGACTGCCCCGATAGATGTGCAGGTCAAGAAATTCTGGGACCACGGGCAGCCCATGTATGGACTGACGCCCTATGTGGTGACGGAAAGCGATCTGAGCTGGAACACCAGTATCAAAGGCAGGCAAAAGCAGAAAAAGCCGCTCAGGATGCAGCTTCTGCGGATGGTCACAAAGTGCGACTGGTACTGTCGCAGATTGCATTTCAATCTGTCGCAACGGTATTTGAGCCGGTCCCGATCAGTTCACGCGGGAATGAAAACGGAACGGCGGCTTGGATAACTGCGATCCAAACCGGGCGATACGTATCGCACACGTGAATCTGTCGAAAGACTTTCGCGGCGGTGAACGCCAGACGCTTGCTTTGGTGGAGGCATTCAACGAGCCCGGTTTCCGTGACGATGTTCGGCAGATCGTCGTGACTCGACGCAACAGCCGGATGGAGCAGGCCGGCTCGGCAATGACGGGAATAGACCTGCGCCCCGTCAGTCCGTCCATCATGGACGGTGTACGCGCGGTCAGGGATGCGGATATTGTCCATGTACACGAAGGGCGCAGTACCCAGGTGGGCGCCATCGGCTCGTTATCGGGTACTCCATTCATTGTGACGCGGCGGGTGCCCAAGTGCCCGAAGAACTTTTTTCTGACGCGTTGGTGTTACGGTCGGGCAGCCCGGATTACCTGTGTATCCGAACGGGTTGCCGGAGTAATGCGTGGCTATCTTCCTGCCGCCGATGTGTCGGTCATTCCAGACTGTGTCAGAACGCTTTCCCCGGCCGAGAATATGGGGCCCTTCGTCGTGCCCGGCGACCTGGTCGTTGCCACGATTGGGGAACTCGATATTGCCGTTAAAGGACAGGATCGTATTATCGCAGCGGCCCGCGCACTGCGGTCTTCGCATCCGAAGATTCAGTTCTGGATCATCGGCGAAGGGAAGGATGAGGAGCGGCTCAAAGAACTGGCCCGGGGGCTGGATTGTGTGAAGTTCTTCGGATGGGTGCCGAATGTGGGAGATTATCTTGCCAAAGTCGATGTTCTCGCTCATCCGGCCAGGAGTGAAGGGCTGGGGTCAGTGATGCTCGAGGCCATGGCCGCATCCGTGCCGGTCATTGCATCGAATGTAGATGGCATTCCGGAGATTGTTTGTCATGAGCACAACGGCCTCCTGTTCGATACGAATGACCCGGATGGACTGTTGAATGCCCTCGAGAGAGTGATGTCCGACAGACCTTTTCGCTCCCGACTGGGCGATCATGCGAAAACAACCGCGCAGCGCTATTCCGCGCAGCATATGGCTTCCCGATACTATGCCGCCTACAGGAGCGCACTGGGAAATTGCGCAATGGGCCAGGCCATCATTTGAGCCGGCGGCCATCGCCGCTCAATCTGTTTATATGGACTTGGTGTGGCAGGCTGCTACACTCTATTGTTTCTGGCCCGACGGCCATGGCTGGTTCAGCCTGAACCAGCGCAATCCGGACAAATTGGGGGCAATCGCAATAAGCAGCTATACCAGGATTCTTGGCCTTGTCATTCTGTTCGCCATGAGCCATCCGTCTCTGGCGCAGGACAAACCGAACATCCTCGTCATATGGGGTGACGATATCGGTAAGTCGAATATTTCCTACTTCACCAATGGCGTAATGGGTTACAGAACTCCCAGCATCGACCGCATTGCCCGGGAGGGCATGGCTTTTACCGACTACTACGGTGAACAAAGCTGCACGGCAGGCCGTTCTTAGTTCATTATGGGGCAAAGCGTATTTCGTACCGGTCTTTCGAAGGTCGGGCTTCCGGGCGCCAAAGAGGGGATGCATGAGAAGGATCCCACCATTGCCGGGCTGCTGAAGAACCAGGGTTATGCGACCGGCCAGTTCGGCAAGAACCACCTCGGTGACCGGGACGAGCATCTGCCTACCAACCACGGTTTCGATGAGTTTTTCGGCAATCTCTACCACCTGAATGCCGAGGAGGAACCGGAGAACGAGGACTATCCGACCAATCCTGAATTCCGTGAAAAGTTTGGTCCGCGTGACGAGATTTTCTACTTTTCTGACGATGGTGACCTGACGGCCCTGCGTTACCAGGACTGGAAACTGATATTCCTGGAGCAGCGGGTCGAAGCGACCCTGCAGGCCTGAGCGGAGCCCTTTGTTCCACTGCGGGTGCCGCTGATTTTCAATTTGCGGCGCGATCCCTATGAGCGTGCCCAGCTCACCTCCAATACCTACTATGACTGGCTGATCGACCGCGCGTACCTGCTGGTGCCGGCACAGGTATATGTCGGCAGGTTTATCAGCACCTTCAGGGAGTTTCCGCCGCGCCAGAAGGCGGCAAGCTTCAGTCTTGACAAGGTCATGGAGAAGCTGTCGGATCCGGGCGGCGCGCAGTGATCGGCAGGGAATGCTGAAGCAGGTTCCATGGCGCGGAGACTAATCGTCTTCGCCGGCCGGCTCCTCCGGAATGTAGACGACCTCTCCGGTTTTAAGCCTGTACATCATTCCAAGTCGCTCACCCTCACCGCCGAGGCTCTGGGTTGTCATCCGGTATTTTTCCAGTTTGATGCCCTTTTTCCTGATGATTTCCATATTTGCCGCGCCCGGGTTTTTGACCAGGGTGATTTCGTCGCTCTCGGTCAGCAGTTCCGGGAGGTGATAATACGTCACCATGGCCAGGAGGAGCGCAACAGCGAAGACCATGCCGGCGTCGAACAGGTTTGCCATGCCGGCCAGCGGGTCATCTTCGGTCTCGGTCAGGATCTTCTTGAATCGCATCCTGTCCCTGCCTGCAGACGGCAGCTTGTCTCTCCACATGGTCCCGGTTATTCCCTGTAATGAAGGTAGTTCATGACAAACTCGATATCGGCCATATCCTGGGCGTACCATTTCCGGCGTACTACGGACATGCCATAGCAGGCTGCCCCGACTGCAAGCCCCAGGACCGTCGTGCTGAATGCAACCACAAGATTCCTGGCCATCTCCTGAACGTTACCCGATGCCAGGCCGATCAGCGCCGGTCCCATGGGAATCAGTGTACCCATCAGGCCCAGCATGGGGCCGAGTCGTGTGCCGAACGACAGCCGGTTGAGCTTGCCGGCAATCTCGATCTCCAGGTCGACGATCAGTTTTCCCGTCAGCAAAAGATCACCGTTGATCTGCTGTGCGAGACAGGAGAACTTCCCCAGGAATGCCGGGAGGGCAGGGCGCCCGAAGAACTCCGCCCGGAGGAAACTGTCAGGGCTGCCGTTGCGATCTTCGCTCAGCAGCCCCTGGTATAACTGTGCCCATTCCTGCCGTCCCTTTTTTCTGTCGAGATATTCACGGATAAAGCCGCCCAGCTCCAGAAGAGACCATGCGCAGAAGAACAGCAGTCCCAGGATGACCGGAATCAGAAGTGCGGTGGAGACCGCGTAAAGGATTTTTGTCAGGGCTTCCAATGTTTTCGCTTCGCTCCTGCCGGGTTCTGGTAGCGGGTGAAACCTCTGCGCAAACGGTAACCCGCAAGGATCAGGAAAAGAACCACCAGGCCAATAATGATGTTTTCCAGCGGTATGCTGCTTTCTGGCACGGTCTCTGCTGATGTCTCATCCTGTTCCGAGCTTTCCTCCGCCAGCTTGTTTCCCCGGACTCTCTCGGACATCCGCGGCCCGTCCGTGTACCGGAGCTGAGCCTCGAATTGCTCGAGGAGCTTCGAATCAGGCACGCTGCCGGGCGCAGTGTAGATTTGTCTGACATAGTCGTTGAGCTTGGTATTGCCGCCGGTAATCAGTCCTGCCGACAGGCCGTGATCCGCGACGGAAGTCATGAATGTCCGGGTCAGTTTCTGCAGGTCCTCATCGGAGGCGGCCCAGTAGTTTTTCCGGGCGGCCTCCAGCAGGGTCGCCGCGATCTCCTGAATGGCATGAGGGTTGCTTGTTGCGAACCAGCGGTCGATAGCCAGGTCATATGAATCCGTGACGTAGATATTCATGATTTCTTTCCATGTATCGTTGCGGACGCTTTCCGGCCTGGTTACTTCCCAGCCGAATGTATTCTTGACCAGTTCCGCCATCTGCCCTGCGCCGGCATAGTCGTTGGACATCATGCCCTCGATCCATTTTTTGTTGAAAAGGCGGACGCGAAACTCCTGTTGAAGGATTTTTTCGAAGGTTTCTATTCTGGCTCGATCCGGATCGCGGACATCCGCCACATAGGCTGTGGGACGCGTGCCGGTGACATCCTCGACAGCCAGGCTCAAGCCGCCGAGATACTCGTAAAAGTGATGGTTGGTCAACGGGCTGGTCATATTGGATGCCCATGTTCGCAGTACCGTGCTGGTTCCCGTCATGGCGACTTCATAGAGCCCGTCTACTTTCTTGCCCCATTTCCCGGCTGTAAATACGTAGCTCATGGTGTCTTTGTAGACGTCAGTGACTTCCTGGACATCGTCCCAGACACCGCTGCGTGGAATCAGGTGCAGGATGCGTGTGCCGAACTCACCCGGTTTGGCTCCGAAGATACGGGCCCTGGACAGGTTTGAGGCCATCTGTGCGGAAAAATTTCTGGCAAGCAGTTGTTTCTCGATAGTGAGCGAGAAGTCCCTGACATAGTTGTCCTGTTCGTCGATAGAGGAGACCAGTCGAACCGCCTTGTCCAGCAGTTCGACCCGTGACGGAAAGTTGTCGCGGTAGGCTCCGCCCATCGCCATGAAAACATCGATCCTGGGTCTTTTCAGGAGTGCTTTGGGGATCAGTTCGACATCGATGACCAGGTTGTTTTCGTTCCAGACGGGGCGTACGCCCATGAGATAGAGTATCTGTCCTTCGGTAACGCCGTAGTGGCGCATCGTATCGTGGCCATTGAGATCGATGCCGATCTTCTTCGGATAGTGGCCGTCTTCCTCCAGTTTTCTGCTCAGCAGTTTATCCACCAGTATTTTTGCCGTTTCCCAGGCGGGTCTTACCGGGATTTCCTCCGGGTTGACGGCATACATGTTGCGGCCGGTCGGGATCGCGCCGGGGTTTCGTACCGGGTCGTTGCCCGGTCCCGGCTGGATGTATTGTCCATCGAGGGCCAGGACAATGTTTTCGATCTCGTTTCCCGTCATGGAGAACCGCCGGTAAAGCTCCCTGGCAAAGTCCATCTTTTCCCGTAAAGCCGGTGCTGCGGTCCGGTTTCCGCCTGCACGAGCCAGCGCTTCCCCGTTATCTTTGCCCTCGACGAGAATATCGCTCAGCACCTGCTCTGCTTTACCGCGGAGATATTTCCGTCGATCTCCGCCGAAATGATCTTCACCGGGCGGCACATCGATTCCGGTTGCCAGCGCCTCAAGAAATTTTGTTCCGAGGATGCTTGTGATATATGGAACCAGATCCTGAGGTGCAGGTGTCTCGCCCAGAACATGAAGTTTGACCGGTGTTGTATCGTTATAGATTTCGTGCAGATAGATCGCAATCTTTCGGACATCGCCATCGGTGAGAGAAGCCGGCTGTGAAATACCGATGTCTGTGAACAGGTGAAGATCGGCGGCCCGTTGCGCGATGGACTTTCGGAACTGCTCTCGCAAGAGCCCCTCTTCGAGGGTATCGAATTTATCGATTTCATCATGAAGGTCTTTATAGCCTGCGGCCAGGCCGGCGCCCACGATCGGGGGCACCAGGTGATCCACAAGAACGGCATAGGCCCGGCGCTTGGCCAGTGTCGCCTCGCCAAGATTGTCGAGGATCCACGGTTGTATGTTCGGAATATTTCCGATGAGAATGTCGCCCCAGTCATTTTTGCTCAGTCCCGCTGCTTTGGTGGGTAGCAGTTCCAGGGAGCCATGTGTCCCGAAATGGATGATCGCGTCCGCGCGAAACTCTTTTTGCAGCCAGAAGTAAAAGGCAATGTAATTGTGTGGCGGCGGCTGGTCCCGGCTGTGAAGCAGCTTTTCATCCTGTGTATCGCCTCGAACGGGTTGGGGCAGGAGAATCAGGTTGCCGAGCTCGATACGTGGAATCACGATGAACGGCCTGCCGTTCTCCTCATAGACCATAAGATTCCCGGGCGGCGGCCCGAAGTTCCTGATGACCTCTTCTTGCAGTACCTCCGGGATGGTCCTGAACCATTGTTTGTAGGTTGCAAGAGGTATGAGCACCGGGTTGCTGTTCTCGACCATGTCGATCAGCTCTCCTTTCGCCCATGGCCCGATATTTCTGCCGCCCTCCATGATCCAGCCGATCAGCTCCTGCTCCTGCTGCGGCAGCCTGGTGACGTCATAGCCGGCCTCGTCCAGTCTTCTCAGTAATGCGACCAGGCTTCTCGGGCCATCGAGGTATGCTCCGGTCGGGCTTCCTCGCATCAAATCGGACTTTCCCAGGTATTTGTTGAAGTAGACGATGGCAACTTTTTTCTCTTCCGGCGCCTTGTGGCGAAGATTGATCCATGCAACAGACCGTTGAACGAAACGTTCGATCCGGTCCGGTATCGGCTTGTGAACACGAAATCCGGACACTCTGGCTTCCAGCCCCCCGATGAGAATCGGCTCGATAATGCCCTGGGACTCCATGACGGTCAGATGGAGCCCGACATCCTGTGGGGTAAGGCCGCGCGGATCGTCAAGCCATTCTTCGACGGTCGCGCCCAGCAGCGAGATGGGTTTGAGAAAGGGCGCGCCCAACGAGCGCAGGGATTCCGCTCCGGATTCTCCTCCCTCGTTGATCGACACATGGACCTCCAGCAGCAGCAGCTCCGGGTTGAAGGGTTCCGTCAGCTGCCTGATCCGCTTGATGGTATCCCCGAATACCGTGGCAACGTTGATCCCCTGTCTCTCATAGCTCTCAATGAGCGCATCCAGATCCTGTGTATCGCCCGTTACCCAGAAGCTCCCGTGGATAAGCATGACTACCCACGGCCCCGCCGGCGTATACGAACCGTTTTCCCGGTACCACGACCGGTAGGATGCGGCATCGGCGAAGATGTCCACGCCCCGGGGATGGTAGATACCGAAGTCCGGTACAATCACCGGCGGAAGAACTTCCATATCCCGGGCCAGCCATGTTCTGGCGGAATACTGCAGCAGGCGTTTCACATTGATCAGGCCGTTGTACTTCCAGTATCGCTGCACTACCGGATCGTGAGTCAACAGGCCGGCTTTGTCGAGCGGCAGCTGCGTGTCCCGTTCGTCCAGTGCAACAGTGGTGAAAGGAATCTTCGCCTGCCTGGCCTCGGTTAATATCTGTACCAGTGCCGGGACTTCAGCAGGGGCGAGATTGAGAACGTAGATCAACCGATGGCGGGGAAGCCCACCGTCGAGTGAGCGCATAAAGGCATCTATCGAAGGGAAAAAATCCATGGCGACATTGACTTCCCTGGAAGAGCGCTCGAGCAGCGGGGCGGTACGGTCCCAGGCGCCGACAAACGCGATCTGTGCGCCTGATGCTGCCGGGTTATTTCCTGCGCATGCGCCGAACGAAACGGTGAGTAAAATCGCAAGGGTGAGAACGTACAAGGCGGATTTCATGCCTGAATATCGGGGCAACCCGGTTTTCCTCCAGGGAAAGCCCGCCTGTATTTCCGCTTTGCAGTGAAAGACAGGCGGTTGGTAGCGGCGTGCACGGTTTTTCTAGAAGGTGATGTTCACGGACGATACAAAGTTCAGGCCCGGTGCATCGATCCGTGAATCCTTAACCCGATATTTCTTGTCCGTCAGGTTGTCCAGCAGCAAAGCAACCGTAACGTTCCTGGTTATATTCATGCCGGCTCTTATGCTGAAAGTACTGAACCCGGGGACCGAGCCATCCGGTCTCAGGAGATCCGAGTTCCTGTCCTGTGGGTCAACCCGGAATGCCGGGTCCCGGAACTGCCGGTTACTTGGAATCCTGCTGAAATCATTCACCAGCCACGCTTCCATCGCAACCCAGTATTTCCGTTGCAGTGCATTTCTTTCATCTTCCCACCGCAGCCCGACGAGTGCATTGACCGGGTATGCCCTGTCGAGCGGCTCGTTTTCGCCCGTGTCCTTTCCGTAGATCCAGGAGAAATTGCCGTAGATCGAGGTATATCCTTTACCGAGCAAAGAGCTTGTCCATGAGGACGGGAAATAGTAGTTGCCTTCCAGCTCTACTCCTTCTGCTTTGATCGTTCCTGTGGAGTTCCCCTTAACGAAGACCTGTTCATCCGAGTCCTTGATGCCGTTGCCGTTGACATCGACAAAATCCGATCCGCCGAATGTACCTGTGCGCGAGATGATGGCATCGTCTATCTCCGTATAAAAGAATGTCAAAGCACCCGAATAGTCGGCCTGCATTGCGCGCAGCCCGATCTCGTAAGTCCAGCTGGATTCAGGATCCAGCGTGCCGGCAGCGGGGACATTGAATCCAAAGCTGAACTGGCCGAATCCCAGCATATCGCTCTTGTTTGGGGCGCGAAAGGACCTGCCTATGTGGCCGACTAGGTTGAGATGGTCGGTCAGCGAATATACTGCACCGATGGCCCCGGTCACCGCATTGTCGGTTTCGTCCAGGTCAAGCGCGTCGACGGAGAAAGAACCGTTGTTGATCGCATCCTGAACGGTTGAGGCGAGTTGGTCAAAGGGCGGTGGATCGGACTTGAGGGAAAAGCGATCCCATCTCAGGCCGAATTCAACGAGCAGGGCGTCGGTTGCCTGCCATTTGTTGAGCATGAAGATTGCCGGGTTATCCCACTGAACGTCAGGGTCCGATGTTCCTTTCTGCGGGTTGCTTTTTTTGATGTCATCTCTGTAGAAACTGAACCCGTAGGTGGATTCCAGGTTCTGCGCGAGAGAAGATGTCGCCTGAAACTCGAAGCCGAATGTTTTTTCGTCGCTGTCGGAATCAAAGAATTTTTCATCGATAAAATTCTGCTGGCTCTGGTGGTAAGCAGTAAAAATCAGGTTTTCCATCGGGCCGACACTGCGTCCTTTGTACCGCATGCCAAACAGCTGCCTGTCGTTTTTTTGCTCCCAGTTCGGCCTGTCAAAGCGCCGGCCGATGGGCCTTGAAAAATCCTGGGCGAAAAACTGGATTTGATGGCCGTCGCCAGGGAGATAGTCTATCTGGGCATCCCAGTTCGATTCTTCCCAGCTGCTGGGTATCTGCTCGCCGATATCACCGCCTGCCTTGAGATCGCTGATGTCGCGGCTCGTTCCGCCGACAAAAGCATACAGTTTCGGTCCACTGACGTAGGTTTCGATTCGACCGCTGGTTTCCTGGTCAACAGTGCCATATCGGCCATACAGTCGACCACCGAACCTGTACTCCGGAGAAAATACCGGTTTCTCGTTTGTGATCACGTTCACGACGCCGCCGATAGCGTCCGACCCGTAAAGAACCGAGCCCGGTCCCCGGATTACCTCGACGCGATCGATGTCCAGTGCATCGATGTTTTGCAGAAATGAATTGGGACCCTTGAATAAACCGGCCGTGTTACGCCGAATACCGTCAAACAGGTAAATCACCCTTGCGCCGATAAATCCCCGGATTACCGGAGACCCGCCGAGATGCCCGGTTTTTTGAATCCAGATCCCCGGTTTTTGCCGTAAAGCTTCTGCAGCGGTTCGGGAACTTCGTTCGAGAAGTTCCTGCTGGTCTACAACCGTGATGCCAACGGGTATGTTAAAGGCACTGTCGTTGTATCGGGTTGTCGTGACCACCACTTCATCGAGAAGATCGGTGTCGTCTGTTGTTTGTTGCCGGGTAGTGTCAGCAAATGTGAGGCTCGGGGTAATACTTGCTGCGAACAGAGCCATCAGCAGCCGTTTCATTATGGTCTTCATTGATGTCTGTCCCTTCAGACTGAGTTAACTTAATTAGTTTTTGTTTTTTTACTCTTAATTTATATACCTGCAAATGCCATGCCGCTTTGGTGCAGGAGCCTGGAAAGTTGCAGATCGGAGGATATCTATCTGATTTTTCGTGGTTATTCGCGTGGTGCTGCATTCATGCACGATGATCGGCAGAGTGCCCGCCGGCGCGGCCTGTACAGTTTTTATACAGAGCTTGTCTATTGACTGAATGCCTTCATGAATTCGATCAGAACGAACAGCAGTGAAAAAACTTCTGGCGGCAGAGCGACCTGATATTCGGGAACCAATAATCAGGGTCAGAGCAATAATCAGGGTCAGAGTAAAAACCGTTCGCCATATGATTTTCGGCTGATTTTTTCTCTGCCCTGTTTTTACTCTGACCCTATTTATACGATGTTTTCATCAACGACATGGATGGGTTAACGGTTGCCTCTGCACACGGTTCTCCCTGGCGTTACGATACTTTTGTGCCGGTTATTTTTGCCGGAGCAGGCCTGGCAGCTGCAACGGTGACCCGGTCTGTGACACCTTATGATATCGCGCCGACGCTGGCGGCCTATCTCAAGATCAAGTCGCCGTCCGGGGCAATTGGTGCGCCACTCCCAAGAAGTGCTATTATTGGGGTCAGAGTAAAAACCGTTCGCCATATGAATTTCGGCTGATGTTTTTACTCTGACCCTATTTATTCCTTTGACCCATGTATTTTGGGATTACTATGATTCGTATTGCACAATCAGCACTTGCACTGGCTGCGTACTCTATACTAATGGTTGCTGCTCAGGCTGCTGGATTTACGCCACTTGGTGATCTTCCAGGTGGCACTTTCAATAGCGCTGCCGGAGGTGTGTCTTCAGACGGTAGTGTGGTGGTTGGAGGGGCAACCAGCACCTCGGGCTTGGAAGCTTTCCGCTGGACTGCCGGTGGTGGAATGGTGGGCTTAGGTGATCTGCCAGGCGGTGCGTTCCAAAGTAGCGGGATAGACATATCCGCCGATGGCAGCGTGGTGGTGGGCTTGGGAACTAGTGTCTCAGGCCCGGAGGCCATGCGCTGGACATCCAGTGGTGGCATGGTGGGCTTGGGCGATCTGCCGGGCAGCAGTTTCGACAGCGTAGCTACTAAAGTTTCCGCCGATGGTAAGGTGGTAGTGGGTAACGCGAACCGTACCTCGGCCATGGAAGCCTTTCGCTGGACATCCAGTGGTGGCATGGTGAGCTTGGGCGGTCTATCGGGCGGCTCAGGGTCTATTGTCACTGCTGCCGGTGATGTTTCCGCAGATGGTAGCGTGGTCGTAGGCACGGTCATTAGCACCTCGGGTCCGGAAGCTTTTCGCTGGACATCCAGTGGTGGCATGGTGGGCTTGGGCGATCTCCCGGGGGGGCTTTTCCAGAGCAATGCTCGAGGTATATCTGCCGACGGGCGCGTGGTAGTGGGCAACGCGAGCAGAGCCTCGGGTCCGGAGGCTTTTCGCTGGACATCCAGTGGTGGCATGGTGGGCTTGGGTATTCTCCCGGGTAACGATAAGGGCTATGCTCTTGCTGTGTCTGCGGACGGCAGCACGGTAGTAGGCTCTAATTTCTCTCCCTTGGGCAAAGGGGAGGCCTTTGTCTGGACGCAGGCCAATGGAATGGAGCGACTGCTAGATGTGCTAGCGGCGAATGGCGCGACCGGCCTCACGGGGTGGATGCTGGTTTGGGCAGCAGGTATCTCAGCCAACGGCCAATGGATCGTTGGCACCGGTATCAATCCTTCAGGCTTTAACGAGGCATTTCTCGCCAATATTACGCCGGTACCCATTCCTGCCGCTGTTTGGCTGTTTGGATCAGCTCTAGGATTGCTTGGATGGATGCAGCATAAGTCGACTATTTTAGGGTCAGAGTAAAAATCGTTCGCCAACCATCTGTCCGGAACAAGGTGTAAACCATGTGACCGGTTAACACCAGACTGAAATTGGCGCGCCCGGAGAGATTCGAACTCCCGACCTTCTGGTTCGTAGCCAGACACTCTATCCAACTGAGCTACGGGCGCGCTGTTTTCGCGAAGCGCGGTATGTTACCTGAACTGTGGCGGGTTTGCCCGCTTTCTATCCGGCCTGCAGCAGCAGGGTATTCAGCCGCAATGGGGACGATCCGCGGTAACTCCGGTCGTTCCGGGCAGTTCCGGACCGGGCTGCGCCGGATACCGCGAGTGTCCCATAAAACCGCTGATTTGGGGGCTAGGGAACCGGCCGTCGGGTTACAGCTTCAAGCAGTGAGCCCACGGTGCAGTGGCTTTCGAGCGGATGGCGCAACCGTTGATCGGTGTGAATGTGGTAGCGGTTTCGCCGGCCATCACGCTCGCGGCTGAGGATATTCGCCTGTTCCAGTTCTGTGACGATACGCTGCACGGCGCGCTCGGTGATGCCTACCTGGGCTGATACATCGCGCAATCGTATGTGCGAATCGTTGGCGAGGCAGACGAGCACCTGGGCGTAATTGCTCAGCAGGGTCCAGGTGTACTCACTGCCCTGTCCAGTGGTTCGTGCCATCAGAGTTGCCAGCCTGTATGCAGTGTCAGTCTATTATACGATATCAATTACGTGTGTTAATATTCCGGAAAATGGTATCATATATTGACGGTGCTTTGGAGTCAGAGCAGGTGTTTGAGTTGGGGAGGATGAAACGGTGGCCTATCGGATCTTAAGTGTGCTCGGCGTCGTGCCTCTGTTTTTCTCGCAGGTACAAGACATTAGGGCTGTGGAGGTGCTGTCGGCGCAGGAACTCGCTTCACATTGCGAAGCTCTTCCGGATGCCGGCGACAGTGCTGACGGTCAGTACTGTATCCGCTACATACAGGGGTTTATCGATGGTGCAGTTGCAACCGATGCCCGCGTGGTGATGAACCTTGAAGCTGAACACACCAGCAAGGAAACGTTTTCCGAGCGTGCCATTCGAACGCGGGCGCCAAGTCGCGGAATGTATGAACGAGCGTCGGGTTATGCCGAATTTTGCCTGGGAGACCCGGTACTGCTTCGTGAAGTGGTTAACAAGGTGGTAGCCGACCTTGATAAACGGGCATCCGTTGCGCCGGAGTTGACTGCTCGTGACGTTGTTTACGCCTCATTGCGAAAACACTACCCGTGCAGGAAATCGGGGTTGAGAAAGTGATTCCGGGAATTGTCATTGGTTTGACCGTTCGATGTTATCCGGCATGAAGGGGTACTGGTACCGTTTTGCAGCGCTGTTGCTCCTTCTGATTGCGGCGTGGCTGCTGTGGTCCGGGATCTACACACCGTTGCTGCTGGGTCTCGGTGCTTTGTCCTGCGTATTGTGTCTGTACCTGGCGCATCGTATCGGTTTTTTTGTTGAACTATTTTCTGCGCGCGCGATACTTCGCCTGCCGCGATATTGGGCCTGGTTGCTGCTGGAAGTCGTCAAATCCAGCCTGGATGTGGCGCGCATTATCCTCAACCGGAAATTGCCGATCAGCCCGACCGTTATCGAGTTCGATGCGGCCCCGGACGAACCCGTCGGGCAAGTCGTTCTGGGCAACTCGATTACGCTTTCCCCGGGAACCGTAACCCTGGATGTTCACAACGGGCGACTGCGGGTTCACTGCCTGACGCGCGAGGTGGCGGATGCGCTGCTGTCCGGCGAGTTTAATCGTCGTGCAGCCGAGCTGATGAAGGACTGACCGTGTATCTTGTTGTCTCAATAGCGATTCTGATCACCATGGCGCTGGCGCTGGTCCGTGCTTTGCTCGGCCCCAGCGTGTATGACCGCATGCTGGCGGTCAACATGTTCGGTACCAAGACGGTACTGCTGCTGTCGGTTATTGCATTTCTTTATGGCCGCCCCGATTTCCTCGACCTGGCGCTTGCCTATGCCCTGATCAACTTTGTCGGCGTGCTGGCTGTGCTCGAGTTTTTCCAGAGCCGCTCGATCCGGCGTGCCGCTGATCGGGTGGACGGTGGCTGACGCAATGCAAAGTGCGGTCGACGTTCTCAGCTGGATTTTGCTTGCAGCCGGCGGTGCCTTCGTTTTTGTCGGCGGGCTCGGGGCACTGCGTCTGCCCGATTTCTACACCCGAATGCATGCCGCAAGTCTCACCGATGGCATGGGTACCATTCTCATTCTGGTCGGCATCATGCTTCAGGCCGGATGGTCGCTCGCCGCGATCAAGCTGATTGCGATCCTCGTGTGTCTTCTTCTGACGAGTCCGACCGCTTCGTATGCGCTGGCAAACGCTGCACTGCTATCAGGGGTGGAGCCCGGGAATTCCCGGGCCGGCAAAGCGGAGAACTAGCCCTGTGGTGATTCTATTTGCCGTGTTTCTGCTGACACTGCTGGCGCTTACAGCTGTCGCAATCGTCCGTACCGAGAATCTGTTCGTAGCCGTGATGCTCACGGGGATATTCAGCCTGTTGATGGCGGCCAACTTTTTCGTTCTGGATGCTGCCGATGTCGCGCTGACCGAAGCGGCGGTGGGTGCGGGCATTTCTACGGTGCTGTTTCTCGGTGCACTGGCATTGACAGCCGAACACGAGCGATCGGTCGTGTCGGGCCGGTGGCTGTCAATGGGTATCGTTGTAGTGACCACACTGATATTGATTTACGCTACCTTTGACAAGCCGCGACTTGGCGACCCCCGGGCGCCGGTTCATCAACACGTGGCGCCGTGGTATCTGGACCAGACGCCGGAGTTGATCGGCATTCCCAACGTGGTGACCGCAGTGCTTGGGAGCTTCCGCGGTTATGACACCCTGGGAGAGGTATTTGTGGTTGTCACGGCGTGTATCGGCGTGCTCTTCATATTGGGTGTCCGCCGAGGCGGGTATTCGCCATCCCCTGACGGCGACCGATTGACGACCGCGGGCAGCGGGCTGCGCCATCACCTGATCCCGAAGGTAGTGGGCCGGCTCCTCATTCCCTTTATCGTATTGTTCGGGCTCTATGTGCTGTTCCATGGGGAGTACGGTCCCGGCGGAGGCTTCCAGGCGGGCGCCATCATCGCCACGGGAATTATTCTGTATGCCCTGCTCGATGGGGAAGCACAAGCGTTAAAAGCGGTGCCACGCCCGGTTCTCATGGGCATGGTGGTCGGTGGCGCGACGCTGTATGGCGCGGTGGGTGTTGCCGGTATCGCGCTCGGAGGGAGCTTTCTCGATTACTCCGTGTTGGCGGACGATCCGGTCAAAGGCCAGCAACTGGGTATCCTGATCATCGAGGTCGGCGTTGGACTTGCCGTGTGCGGTTCTTTGCTTTCCATCTTTCATGCCTTTGCAGCACGAGGACGTCACTGATGGAGTTGTTTGGCCTCTACAACTACTGGGTGTTTGCCATAGTGCTGATGACGGGCTTTTATGCAGTCATTGCCAAAGGGAATTTCATTAAAAGGCTGATTGGGCTGTCCATCTTTCAGTCTGCTGTGTTTCTTCTCTACATCACGATGGGCAAGGTCGATGGGGGCACGGCACCGATCATCCAGGAAGGCGTGACCGACCAGGTTTATTCCAATCCGCTGCCGCAGGTGCTCATTCTCACCGCGATTGTCGTCGGCATTTCCACCCTGGCCCTGGGCCTGGCAATTGTTGTACGCATCAAGGAATCCTACGGCACCATCGAGGAACACGAAGTTCAGAGTCTGGATCGCAGCTCATGACTCTCACGACTCACCTTCCGGCACTGCAGGTTGTAGTGCCAATGCTAACCGCACCGCTGGTAGTGCTGATGCGCGTGCCCGGCCTGGCCTGGGCGACTGCAGCAGTGGCAAGCTTCATGGCTTTCATTATCGCGGTATCCCTTACCGGTGCTGTTCTCCAGGGCGGGAGCGTGATCTATCTGATGGGGTCCTGGCCGGCTCCATACGGTATCGAGCTGCGCGTAACTTCTTTCAGCGCACTATTGCTGTTGATTGTCACCGCGGCTTCGACCCTGACGCTTCTTGCCGGCAAACGCAGTATCGATGCCGACGTTGATCCCGAGCAACAGCCCCTGTTCTACGCTGCGTGGCTGCTCGCGGTTGCGGGACTGGCCGGCATTGTTGTAGCAGGTGACGCTTTTAATATCTTCGTATTCATGGAGATCGCATCACTGGCCAGTTACGTGCTGATCGCCGCCGGACCGGATCGTCGCGCGCTGCCATCGGTGTTCAAGTATCTCGTCATGGGAACGATTGGTGCGACCTTCTACCTGATCGGAGTCGGCCTTGTTTACATGATGACGGGGACACTGAATCTGGGCGACATGGAGGCGCGCATACAGGAAGTAGGCGACCTGAGATCCATCCTGGTCGCAGCGGGATTCATTACGGTTGGATTGGCGCTCAAAGCGGCGGTCTTTCCATTACACGCATGGCTGCCATCCAGTTATACCTATGCACCTCACATGGTCACTGCATTCCTCGCCGCCTGTTCGACAAAAGTTGCCCTGTACGTACTGCTCCGCTTCGATTTTCTGGTTTTCCAGCAAAACCTGCCTGCCCATGCCGTTCAGTTTTTCATTTTCCTGATGCCTCTGGCCGTACTGGGCGTCCTGGTTGCTTCCGGCGTGGCCATGTTCGAGAAGGATTTGAAGCGATTGCTGGCGTATTCCTCGGTCGCGCAGGTGGGCTACATCCTGCTGGGGGCAAGCCTGGGGAGCGTGATGGGCCTCACCGGGGGCATCGTTCACATTTTCAATCACGCGCTGGCCAAAGGCGCGCTGTTCCTGGCTGTGGCCTGTCTCGGCGCTCGTATCGCGCAATTGCAGCTCAAGGGGATCCATGGCGTGGCCCGGCACATGCCCTGGACGATGGCGGCTTTCGTGGTTTCGGGGCTCAGCCTGATCGGGGTGCCCGGAACGGCAGGGTTTATCAGCAAGTGGTATCTGGTATCGGCGGCGTTGCAGGAGGGTACGGTCGGACTGATTCTCGTGGCAGTGGTGCTGGTCAGTTCACTGATGGCGGTGGTCTACATCTGGCGGGTGATCGAGGCGGCGTATTTCGGTGCCACGCCGTCTTCCGCCAAACCGGCTGGCGAGGCTCCCCCGGCGCTGCTGGTGGCAACCTGGGTTGCGGCACTGGCCAACATCTACTTTGGGGTCGATCCTTCCCTGCCCTTGACTTTGTCAACGCAGGCCGCCACGACCCTGCTGGAGCACCTGCCATGAGCGCCAACCTCCTGGTAGTGCTTGCAATCGCAGTGCCCCTGATCGGTGCTGTCGGCATAGCGGTTGCCGGGCATCATCGCCCGAACATACGTGAAGCAGTAACCCTGATCACCGCGGCCGGCCTGGCGGTTCTGGTCGGGAGCCTGTTCCTGGAGTTCACGGCAGGAGCGCGTCCTGAGGTCCGGCTGGTGTAAACGCTGCCGGGGATCGGCATTGAGTTTCGCGTTGAACCTCTCGGCATGTTGTTTGCCGTACTGGCATCTCTGTTGTGGCTGGTGAACTCGGTCTATTCCATCGGTTATATGCGGAGCAACCGCGAGCAACATCAAACCCGGTTTTACGTGTTCTTTGCAGTAGCGTTGTCGGCCACGATGGGCGTGGCATTTGCCGGCAATCTGTTGACGCTGTTCATTTTCTATGAGGTGTTGACGCTTTCTACCTATCCACTGGTGGCGCACAAGG
>JAJRXW010000299.1 GCA_024276095.1 Gammaproteobacteria bacterium | reverse complement strand
GACTCCCGGGCCCTGACGATAACCCGGATGCTTCGGTGTGGCTGCCCATCGACTCGAAATTTCCGCAGGAAGATTATCAGAGACTTGTGGATGCCGCGGAGATTGCGGACGGTGAGGCAGTAGCCCGGTGTCAGGCGGCTTTGCTGCGGGCGATCAGGAAGTCGGCCAAGGACATCTCGGTAAAGTATCTCGATCCACCCAACACCACCGATTTCGGCATCATGTTCCTGCCCACAGAGGGATTGTATTCGGAAATCGCGCGCCAGCCCGGGCTCCTGGAACAGCTGCAGCATGACTATCGAATCACCGTAGCCGGACCTTCGAACATTTCGGCCTTCCTGAATGCGCTGCGCATGGGCTTCCGGACGCTGGTGATCGAGCAACGCTCCAGCGAGGTCTGGGGTATTCTGGCCGCGGTTAAAACCGAGTTCGGGAAGTTCGGCGATGTGCTCAGCAAGGTCAAACGGCAACTCGATACCGCGGTGAACACTATCGACCAAACCAGCGTCCGAACCCGGGCGATGGAGCGAAAGCTGCGCAACGTTGAGGAACTTCCGGCGGAAACCTCTTCGCAACTGCTGAACCTGACAGAAACTGACACCGATGACATGGATACCGATGACGATGAAAGTTGACGACCCGAGAACCTACCAGCCGCCCCGCGACCTGTTGCAGGACCGGGTGATCCTGGTTACCGGCGCCGGCGCCGGCATCGGTCGCGCCGCTGCGAAAAGCTTTGCCGAACACGGTGCGACGGTAATACTGCTGGGCCGTACCGTTCGCAAACTGGAGAGCATTTACGATGAGATCCTGGAGGCCGGCGGCCCGCAGCCGGGAATCGTACCGATGGATCTCGCCAAGGCACTGGCGCCCGAATATCTCGAACTGAAAGACAGCCTCGACAAGGAATATGGACGCCTGGACGGACTCCTGCACAACGCATCGATACTCGGCGAGCGCTCACCCATCGAGCAGCAGGATATTGCTGTGTGGCACGACGTATTGCACGTTAACCTGACCGCCCCTTTTGTTCTCACCCAGGTTCTGTTTCCACTGCTGCGTGATTCGGGCGATGCCTCCATCGTATTTACGTCCAGCGGCGTCGGACGCCGCGGGCGGGCGTTCTGGGGCGCTTATGCGGTCTCCAAATTCGGCACCGAAGGGCTGTCCCAGGTCATCGCCGATGAAACCAGCGAAGCGGGTATTATCAGATCGAACTGCATCAATCCGGGCAAGACCCGGACCGGGATGCGACGGGCCGCTTACCCCGCTGAAGACCCCGGCACTCTGCTGACGCCGGAAGAGATTATGGGCCCCTACCTGTACCTGATGGGAGCCGACAGCCGCGGCGTTACCGGGCAAAGCCTCGATTGCCAGTAGACTTTAACGCGTTGTACTGTCTTCCGGATCGTAGTGGACGGCCGCATAGAGTTTCCCCAGCTCTGCGGGTTTGAGCAGGCGATGCCGGCCGGCACGCAGGTCGCGAGGTAGCGTCAGGGGACCGAAACCGATCCGGATCAGCCGGCTGACCTCGAAACCGGCCTCCTCCCACATGCGTCGAACCAGCCGGTTCCTGCCTTCGGACACCGTCACGTGGAACCAGCGGTTCCTCCCTTCTCCACCGGCGATTTCCAGAGACCGGAAACGTGCCATGCCATCGGACAACTCGATTCCTTTTCTGAGCTGCTGCAGCGTGGTTTGATCGGGTTCGCCATGGATACGGACCGCATACTTGCGCAGCAGCCCGCTCGATGGATGCATCAACCGATGAGCCAGTTCGCCATCCGTGGTCAGGATCATCAGGCCGGCCGTCAGAAAATCCAGCCGTCCGACACTGATCCAGCGCCCGGTTGCGAGTTTTGGCAAAGTATCGAAAATCGTCGCCCGGCCTTCCGGATCGGAACGTGAACATATCTGCGCAAAAGCCTTGTGGTACAGGATGGTTCTGGATCGCTGAGCGGTCTTTTGCCGTCGTACAGGCTTGCCGTTGACGCAGATTCGCTCATCGCCGGAAACTTTCTGACCCAGCTCCGCGGGCCGGCCATTCACCGTGATCCGTCCCTCACTGATCCAGCCCTCAATCTGCCGGCGGGACCCAAGCCCCATGGCGGCGAGATATTTCTGCAAACGTTCTGCCACAACAGCGCAAGGTCAGCCTGAACAATTCAGCCGGGATCAGCTGGTTTTCAGCGGCACGACTGTCGCTGATTTTTCGTGCTCTGCATCGTCCGCTGATGACGATTCCGGTGCTTCCGCAGGGTTCGAGGATGCTGCAGAGCGGGCAACTTCGATCGAAGTCACTTCGGCCGGCTGCTGTGGATCATCGTCTGTTGCAGCGGTTCTCACGAGCGGCTGCGGGACACCAGGCCCCACGACATCGGCGTCATCCGAACTGGGCAGATCGAGCTGGACGTTGAGATTCTCCAGATCCTTGAATTCCGAGAGCGGCGGCAAATCATCCAGTTTTTTCAGGCCAAAATAGTCGAGAAACTCCTTGGTCGTCCCGAACATCGCGGGCTTGCCCGGCAAATCACGATGCCCGACGACACGTACCCAGCTTCGCTCCTGCAGGGTCCGCATGATATTGGTGCTCACGGCAACACCCCGGATATCCTCAATCTCACCACGGGTGACCGGCTGGCGATAAGCAATAATGGCCATTGTCTCCATCAAAGCGCGTGAATATCGCGGTGGCCGCTCTTCCCACAGCTTCTCCAGCCACTCTGTCATGGAACTGCGAATCTGGACCCTGAACCCACTGGCCACCTCCAAAACGGAAATGCCACGATCGGCGTAATCGCTCTGGAGTTCGACGATTGCAGCACGAATCTCCTGGCGGGCCGGTTGCCGCTCGCGGCCCGCAAACAGGTTCTGCAGCTGCTCTACGCTCATTGGGCGGCCTGCTGCGAGCAGTGCGGCCTCTAAAATATACTTGAGTTGTTCTGTTTCCATTCCGTGATATCCACTACCCAGACTGAAGGTCATCCGGCACGATCCGGACATCCGATTTAGTACGAACATGAATTGGTGTGTAGGCCTCCGCCTGCACGACATCGATCAGTGACTCCTTGAGCAGTTCCAGCAATGCGAGAAATGTCACCGTAACGCCCATTCGACCCTCCTGCGGATCGAATAAATCGCCGAAACTCGTGAACCCGCCCTTCTGGATCTTGAGCAACACTTCCGACATCCGCTGCCGAACCGACAGCGGCTCGCGCTGTACGTGTAACCGGGCAAACATTTCCGCCCGCGACATCACGTCCTTGAAGGCAACCAGCAGCTCCTTCAGGGTCAGATCAGGCAGTTTGGGCTCAACCTTCCGTTCTACAACCTCTGCACAGGCCTGATGGTAATCTCTCTCCATACGCGGCAATGAACTGATGTTCTCGGCAGCTTGCTTGTAGCGCTCATACTCCTGCAGCCGGCGCACCAGCTCAGCACGTGGATCGTCCTCCTCGTCTTCGGATTCCGTAGCGCGCGGCAGCAGCATACGGGACTTGATCTCCGCCAGCATGGCCGCCATCAGGAGATATTCACCCGCCAGTTCCAGCTGAACCTGCTCCATAAGATTGATGTATTCCACGTATTGCCTGGTAATTTCAGCAATGGGGATATCAAGCACGTCCAGGTTCTGGCGGCGAATCAGGTACAGCAACAGATCCAGCGGGCCCTCAAACGCTTCCAGAAAGACTTCCAGCGCATGGGGCGGAATGTACAGGTCCTGGGGCAGCTGGGTCACCGGCTCCCCTTCCACGATGGCGAATGGCATTTCGGCCTGCGCAGGATTGCCCCCGGAAGCATCGGCCGACAGAACATTCTCCCTGGCAGAAGCCTCGGCGTCGACCAGCTTCAGGTGCGGCGCCACCGCAGGATCATCTTTCCCCATCACACATTCCTAGAGACCTGCCAGAAACAACACCAACTGCCGGACCGCGATAACAATCGGGAACAGCAGATCCCACAATACGCCGACCCACAACAGCCCGAACACAATTATAATGCCGAATGGCTCCACCGAATCCAGTATTCGGCCGATCGATTCGGAGACATATCCCCTGAGTACCCGGCCACCGTCCAGCGGCGGGACAGGAAAAAGATTAAGTATCATCAATAAAGCATTAATTAATATGCCAAATTTAGCCATCTCAACAAGGAACACCATGGTAGGCCCCATCCCTGAAGAGAACTTCAGAATCAGGCTCAACCACAGCGCCCAGGCATAGGCCATCAGCAGATTGGCTCCCGGCCCCGCAAGTGCCACGGCAACCATGCCTTTTTTGGGATTACGCAGATTTCTGAAATTAACCGGGACCGGCTTGGCCCAACCAAACATCATGCCGCCCCACGCCGATAACAGCGGCACGATAATCGTTCCCAGCGGATCAATGTGCTTGAGCGGATTGGCCGTCAGACGGCCCAGCATCTCCGCAGTCCGGTCACCCAAACGCCGTGCCATCCATGCATGTGCGGCTTCGTGGAGAGTGATCGCGAAAATTGCCGGAATAGCGTAAACAGCAACTCGTTGGATAAATTCGGCCAATTGGGATTCCAGCATCGAGACATTATACGCACCTGCAGGTGAAACGGTGCGCTCATTCGAGGTTGCGAGTATCGCCTTTTCCGTGGCGCAAGATCAACGGGTAGTCGCCGGTCAGGTCTACTACGGTTGATGGGATCACCCCGCAGGGCCCGCCATCGATCACCACATCGACCTCATTACCCAGGCGTTCCACGATTTCATAGGCATCGTTCAGCGGCAGTTCATCCCCGGGTAACAGCAAAGTAGAACTCATCATTGGCTCATCCATCGCTGCCAGCAGTGCGCTGACTACCTTGTGATCCGGAAACCGTATCCCGATTGTCTTGCGCCTCGGGTTCTGCAAGCGCCTGGGCACGTCCCGGGTGGCCTTGAGCACAAAGGTATACGGACCGGGAATATGCGCCTTCAGAATTCGATAAGACCAGTTCTCCAGCTTCGCGTATGCGCTGATCTCTGACAATTCATTGCAAATCAGCGTGAAGTTGTGATTTCGACCGGTATTACGAATCCGCTGCACCGATTGCATTGCCTGCCGGGCCTCGAGACGGAATCCCAGCGCATAGCATGAATCCGTGGGATAAACGATCAGCCCCCCTGCTTTGAGGACTTCGACAGCCTGGCTGATCAGCCTTCGCTGCGGGTCAACCGGGTGAATATTGAGTAGCTGGGTCATCAGGCTATTGTAACCGCAGTTGCTGTTATGATTCGCAGCCAAATTCAGAAACCCGGGCAAACAATGCAGGCTCTTCTCGATTTTTTCCCAGTCGTCGTTTTTTTCGTGGTCTACGGCCTGAGCGACATGCACACTGCTGTTGCCGCCATCATGATCTCCGTGGTCATTCAGATCGCTATCAGCTGGGCCTGGCTTCGGAAGGTCAACAAGATGACCCTGGTCTCAGCCGGCCTGGTACTGGGATTCGGCGGAGTCAGCCTGGCGTTGAATAACGATGTGATATTCAAATGGAAACCAACAATTCTGAACTGGTTATTCGCGCTCGTTTTTCTCGGCAGCCGGTTTATCGGCGAGCAACCGATTATCCAGCGAATCATACAGGCTGCTGCTAATGCGCAAATACAGCTGCACGACGCAGACTGGCACAGGCTGAACATGATGTGGGTCGCCTTTTTCCTGGTATCGGGAGCAGCCAATATATTCGTAGCCTATAATTTTTCCGAAGCGACGTGGGTAAATTTCAAGCTGTTCGGCCTGCTCGGGATGACTGTAATATTCATGGTGTTTCAGGGCATCTGGCTGACTCGACGGGACCAGCAGCAGCCCCAAACATCGCAGTCAGACAAGGGAGACTAGATCATGCTCTACTCCATCATCAGCGAGGACGTCCCCAACAGCGCACCGCTGCGCGCCAAAGCGCGCAAGGATCATATTGCCCGGTTAGAGCAGCTGTTGACCGCCGGTCGTCTGGTGCTCGCCGGCCCCAACCCGGCGATCGACAGCAATGACCCGGGCCCGGCCGGATTCACCGGCAGTGTGGTCGTTGCAGAATTTGACTCCATTGAAGACGCCCAGGCCTGGGCAGATGCCGATCCCTACATTGACGGTGGCGTTTACCAGCACACCACCGTCAAACCATTCAAGCTGGTGTTGCCATGAACGAACAGCGGATATCAGCTATCCGCGCGCGCCTCAGCGCGGCTCTAAACCCTGTCGATCTGGAAATCATCGACGAAAGCCATTTGCACGCAGGTCACGCAGGCGCCAAAGACGGCAAAGGTCATTTCCGGATAATAATCACCTCTGACCGGTTTCTGGGGTTGCCACGCTTGCAACGCCACCGGTTGATTTATGAGGCCCTGAGAGACCTGATGGATACCGATATCCATGCTTTGGGGATTGAGGCGGTGGCTTTGGGAAAAGACTAGGGGCACTGGTACGCCTTCCAAGGTATTCATACCGTAGCCCAAGCCGTGGCTAAACCTCTGACGAAAATAGCCCGAAAAGCAAAGCCTTTTAATTCAACATAACCCACGCGCTACACTCTCTCGATCTTTACTAGTTAATGCAAATTCTTATAAAAGCTACTTAACATATTGTATTAACAAGGCTATTTCTATAAATAGTCAGAACCTCAATATTTTCAAGCGCTACTGATCTTTTTTTACTCTTTATAGTGACTTACGTTCGGAATTATGTAGAATACTCGAGGTAGCACAATCTTGGGATTTATTTCCCACTTTTTGAGCCCGCCCAACGTACAATACTTAACATAACAATAATGGCTGCTGTCCTTGCAATTGAAGACCTTTTCTATTTCAGAATGTCTGAAAGCGTAAAAGAAACCTTACTTAGCGCATTCAGACAACTGATGAGACCTCTTGTCCGAATTCTGCTTCGACATGGCGTCTCCTATGGTGAATATGCAGACACCGCGAAAACAGTGTTTGTTGAAGTTGCAAAGAAAGATTTTCAGCTGCCAGGCAAAAAACAAACACAATCCCGAATTGCAATTATTACCGGTCTTACAAGAAAAGAAGTTGGCCGAATCAGTGATCTATTGGACAACAAAGCAAGTCCATCAACCTCCAACTTAAATCGTGTTGGAAGAGTATTAGCCGGATGGCATCAAGACCCAAGCTTTACAGGCCCATATGGCCTTCCACTTGAATTGGATTTTGACAAAGGGGACAGCAGTTTTACAACGTTGGTTCGCAGATATAGTGGAGATATGCCAGCCCGAGCCATGCTAGAAGAATTGAAGCGAGTAGATGCAGTAAAAATTCTTGCGGGACAAAAAATCCGGGCACTAACTCGTTCCTATATTCCAGCGCAGGTTGATACGGCGCATATCCAGTTTATGGGTGTCGCAATCAGAGACCTCGCAGAGACTCTTGACTTCAACCTAGATCAAGAAATTGAGGGCGGATATTTTGAGCGAAGAGTTTGGACGCCAACAGGTATCGCTCAGCGGGACATGCCACAGTTCGATTCACTCGTGACTGAAAAAGGTCAACAGTTTTTGGAACTATTGGACAACTGGTTAACGACTAAAGAAACCGAAGCAGAAGAAACACCGGAAACCAAAAAGGTGAAGGTTGGGGTTGGCGTCTACTTGTTTTCGGATGCTAACCGATCATTCCGAGAAGATTAAGCATTAAGAAATATTAATCAAAATATAAAAGCGATTATACCCAAGGGGATTACAATGAATTTTGTTGGACCACGTCACGATTCGTCAGTGAACGCACAAATTGGTACAGCCCTGCTAGCTTTACTCGTTTTTGCACCAGCAGGACTTCTTGCCAGCAGCACGCAGGCGAAGACTAACCTTCGTCAGATATCAGCGTCCTATATCCTGGTCGCTCCCGCCACCAGCGCTATATCTGAAAAAGCCATTGGCGGTACCCATGTCCGCGCGATCGGTGGAACTTACGAACAAGCCATTGGCGGTACCCATGTCCGGGCGATCGGCGGAACATACGTCAAGGCCATCGGTGGCACCTACGAAAAAGCTATCGGCGGAACATACGTCAAAGCCATCGGTGGTACCTACGAAAAAGCCATTGGCGGAACATACGTCAAGGCCATCGGTGGCGCCTACGAAAAAGCCATTGGCGGAACATACGAGCAAGCCATTGGTGGCACCTACGGACAGGCTATCGGCGGAACATACGAGCAAGCCATTGGTGGCACCTACGGACAGGCTATCGGCGGAACATACGAGCAAGCCATTGGTGGTACCTACGGACAGGCTATCGGCGGAACATACGAGCAAGCCATTGGTGGTACCTACGGACAGGCTATCGGCGGAACATACGAGCAAGCCATTGGT
>JAJRXW010000298.1 GCA_024276095.1 Gammaproteobacteria bacterium | reverse complement strand
TCCTTTCAGTTCGGTAACAGCTTGTAACAATTTGTAACGCGATTAACCCTCGCTGATTCAATAACCTACAATAGGCCTCAGCAGTCGGAAAAAGCATCGACGTAGCCGCGGCGAATTAGACATCAGGCGTACCGGCAAAACTGTGAACTATGACGAAAATTCTACTAATAGACGATGACGAAAAGCTGGGCGGCCTGCTGGGGTCGTATTTCAAGCGGTTCGATCTGGACCTCGTTTCGGCTACCCGCCCCAGCAAGGGGCTGGAGCTGCTGTCGAAAGAAAAACCCGATCTCGTCATTCTCGATGTCATGCTGCCCGAGCAGGACGGTTTCGAGGTGTGCCGGTCGATCCGGAAAAGCAACTCGGTGCCGATCATCATGCTGACCGCCCGTGGCGAGGTGACGGACCGGATCGTCGGGCTGGAAATCGGCGCCGATGACTACCTGCCCAAGCCTTTCGAGCCCAGGGAGCTGGTTGCCCGGATTCAGAACGTGCTGCGGCGGGCCGATTCTCCCAAGGTGGAAGAAGGGCAGATACGCTTCAAGGACCTGGTCATTAACCTCGATCATCACACCATCGAACTGGAAGGCGAAACCATGGACCTGACCACGATGGAATACCAGCTGCTGGTCCTGCTGGCCCGTCATCCGGAGCGAACCTACACCCGCGACGAGATTCTCAATGAATTGCGCGGCATCGACGCACAGCTGTTTTCCCGATCGGTGGATATCATGGTCAGCAGATTGCGGCACAAGCTCAAGGACACCAGCAAGCACCCGCGGTTCATCCGGACGGTCTGGGGCACCGGATACACCTTCGTGGGCAAGGAGGAAACGGGAACGTGATCAAACGCATTACCCGATCGCTGTCCGCACGCCTGCTGGCGATCTTCCTGATCACCTCTATTGTTTATGTCATCGCCTCCCGGTATGCGGTGACGCTGGTGCTCGATCAGGATTATCTGCGCCGGATCGCCGGCGGACACATGACCCTGTACGCCGATTACGTACTCAATGACATCGGTATTCCACCCGATATCAAAAAGGCCCAGGCCATCGTCGACAGAATCCCCGTCGATATCAGGCTGCACGGGCCGGGTCTCGACTGGGCTTCGAATCCGGATTTCCCGGCCATCGCCGACCTTGAATTCGAATCCAGTCATTCATTGGGGTTTGCAGAAGGGGACCAGCCATCAAGCCAGCGGTTTTCTCGGACCCTGAAAGATATCGAGTTTGCCAGGCAGGGCAGCCATACCTACTGGAAAATGGCCTACGGTCGTTATGCCATCGTTTTTTCATCGCCCCGCATTTCAGAAACGCGCCCTCCTGACCTGATCGTTCCCATTATCGGCATGATTTCAATCCTGGTGCTGGCAGCCTGTTATTTTGCCGTAACCTGGGTGGTCCGGCCGATGCAGTGGATCAAGGAAGGCGCGGCGCGCATCGGCCACGGTGAACTGGATTACCGGATTGCCACCACCCGCAAGGACGATCTCGGCGATCTGGCGCAACAGATCAACCAGATGGCGGACGATGTGCAGCAGATGCTGGAGGCCAAGCGACAGCTGTTGCTGGCGATCAGCCATGAATTACGCTCACCGCTGACCCGGGCCAAGGTTGCACTGGAGTTCACCGATGACGAGGAACTGAAGCAGAATCTCCTCGAGGATATCCGGGAGATGGAGCAACTGGTTGCTGATCTCCTCGAAAGCGAACGGCTCAACACCCGGCACTCGAAGCTGAAGCTGTCTCTCGTCGATATCGGCGCGCTGATCAACATGCTGGTGGAGGCGGAATTCGGCGACAGTAAAGATCGCATCAGCGTGAAATTACCGGCAACGCCGGTCGTTCGCGATATCGATATGGTGCGGGTGCGACTGATGATCAAAAACCTGGTCGAAAATGCATTGCGCTATACGCCGCCGGAGGCCGGTCCGGTTGAAATTATCCTCGAATCCGGGTCCGACGCGGTGCGTATCCGGGTAAGAGACCATGGTCAGGGCATGGCCGCCGAGGATCTCGCCAGGGCAACGGAGCCTTTCTACCGCGCCGACCCGTCCCGCTGCCGTTCGACCGGTGGGTTCGGGCTGGGCCTGTACCTGTGCCGGCTCATCGCCGAGGCGCACGGCGGCAGCCTGGAACTGAGCAGCGCGCCCGAGAATGGCACGGAGGTTCTCGTGACCTTGTCGGTTGCCACGCCGGAGGAAGTTACCTGAGGAAGTTGCCCGAGGAAGTTGCCGGAGGAAGTTACCCGAGGAAGTTGCCTGAAGAAGTTCCCTGAGGTCCCTTCCCGGCGCGTATTGCAGCGGAGTTACAACGAAGGCAGACAGCCGGGGTGTGCTCCGGCGATCGACGGTAGCGGCGGCCCGGATACTCAGGTGGCCGGTAGTGCTGCCGGGAATACCTGATCGTGCTGTGCCGCGTTGTCCAACGTTGCCTGGCCCCTGAAAAACTCCAGCGACAACTCGAGGGCATGCAGCAGGCGGTGAATTTCACCTTCGATCAGCAGCGGGCTGGTGGGACGGCCTGCGGTCATCAGCCCGGTGAGCCGGTCGGCCTGCTGGCAGCGTTCCTCGAATGCCGCCAGTTGCATGCGGTACTCCCGGCTGGCCCGGAGCATCAGATCGGCATCGTCGGCCGGAATGCAGGAGCGGATTCTGCGAATCACAGAAGACAGATCGGCATGGAGCTGTTCGATGTCAGCCAGTTGAGAAGCCATCAGGTAAGGTCCATAAAGCAGCAGGTTCAGGATCGACGAAAAGCATAGCAGCAACGCCCGTCGTGCAGCCGTGTACGGTTCACAGATCCGTATCCGGCGGCATTCCCTGATTCCGGAGAAATAGTGCTTGTGGTATAGTGCGCGCCGTTTTTGACGGGTCCGGAACCGGGTTCCGGATATCGGACCGGCATATCGACATTGGAGGCAATCGGCAAGTGGCAACAATTTACGTAAAAGACAGGGATGGAGTGGACCACGTGCTGGAAGCGGAAGTAGGTGCCTCCCTGATGGAGCCGTTACGCGAACTGGACGGCGGTGCGATCGAGGCACTGTGCGGCGGTATGTGCTCATGCGCGACCTGCCATGTTTTTGTCGTCTCCGAATGGTATGCAAAGCTGCCCGCAGCGACCGACGATGAACTGGAGCTGCTTGAAGGGACCGAGTGCTTCAACGAAAGCCAGTCGCGACTGTGCTGCCAGGTAAAGATGACGGACGAGCTGGACGGCCTGCAGCTGACGATCGCGCCCGAGGAATAGATCCTGAAGCGCCGGCCGGCTTTTTGCTGAATCCGCCGGCGGCAGGCGTATAATCGCCCCCATGCCTTTGGACCCCACACACTTGATGTCTCTCGGGTTCACTACAGAAAAACGCGCTTACGATGACCGGGATACCATGCACTACGCGCTGTCGGTCGGCATGGGCTGCGATCCATTCGACGCCAGCGAGCTGCGCTACGTATACGAAGGAGGCGGGCTGAAAACCCTGCCGACACAGGCCAGCGTTCTGGCGGCATTTCAGTTCATGGATCAATGTGGCTGGGACCAGCGGCGTATCCTGCACGGAGAAGAGCGGCTCACATTGCACCGGCCGCTGGCGCACGCCGGCAACCTCCTGATCGACAGCGAAGTCACTGCGGTGTATGACCAGGGCGTCGACCATGGCGCACTGGTTTATCTGCAATGCCGTGCACGGTCGGAAGCGGACGGGCGCCCGGTATTCACCAGTGACCGAACCATTGTCGCACTGGGAGACGGAGGATGCGGCGCGCCGGAAGGATCGGGCCCGTCACCCCATCCGATTCCCGATCGCCCGCCCGATCTGAGCTGCACTCTCAAGACCCGGCCCGATCAGGCCTTGCTCTACCGGCTGGGCGGCAGCCGCAACCCGATTTACGCCGATCCCGCCGCAGCCCGGGAAGCCGGATTCCCGGGCCCCATTCTGCAGGGCCTGTGCACCTACGGAATCGCCTGCCGCGCAGTCCTGGAAACCATTTGCGAATACGATCACACGCTCATCACCCAGTTCAACGCCCGGTTTACCGCCCCCGTCTTCCCCGGCGACGCCATCCTCACCCAAATGTGGCAGGACGCCAACGTCGTCTCCTTCCAGGCCAGTTGCCCCGAGCGCAACACCATCGTCCTCGACAACGGTCTGTGCATCCTGGCATCCTGACGGGGTCGGACCTCGATAACATCTTGTAATTCATAAAAATAACCCGAAAAAAGACGCTAAATTCAAGCTTAGAGGGCTGTTTTTGGCCGCAAAAACAGCCCTCTAAGCCTGAGCCCGTTGACATAAGCCTGGTTCTGGTTCACGGCGAATGGCCTTCCTTCCCGCTACTATTCGGTCGGTTCACTACGGGAGGGCTATGGGTGACTGGAAAAGGTTCGCTAATCACGCGGCGTGTCGTTGCGACGCTGTGTGCGATCACATCTGTAATGGGGCTTACAGCCAACGCGGCAGACGAGTCGGTCTGGGACAGGGTGTCTGTATCGGTTGCCGGTTTCGCTCCTGATATCAATACCAGTGTCCGGTTCGATACGCCTGCCCTGCAGCCCGGGACCGAACTGGACCTGGAATCAGACATGAATCTGTCCCATTCCGAAACTCTGTACCAGGTGCTGGCAACGGTACGCCTGACCGATCGAATCTCGATAGATGCCAGCTATTTCCAGCTCGCCCGAAGCGGCACCGCCACGCTGAACAGCGAGGTACGATTCGGTGAAGCAGTATTTCCCGTCAGTGCCGATGCCAACACGGTATTCGACAACGATGTCATCACAGCCAGCCTCGGTTACGCGCTGTGGAAAAACCGGCAACTGGAGCTGATGGCCACCTTCGGCGCCTATTTCCTGTCGCTGAACGGCGGAATCGACACGGGGGACGGAGGATTCTCCGAGAGCGTTTCTGCAACCGCGCCAATGCCCCTTATCGGAGGCAGGCTGACTTACAAGTTCACGCCGAGAGTATCGTTGCTGGCCAGCGCAGAGTATCTCAGCGGCCAGATCCAGGATTTCGAGGGCTCGATCAGCAATTACCGGGTGGCAATGGAATTCAGTTTCACGCAGAACTTCGGCGCCGGCCTGGGCTATGACGCATTCAATCTCGAACTCGATTCCGAGTACGCAGATTTTCCGGGCCGCCTGACCTTCGAATACAGTGGCCCGAAGGCGTTTTTTACGATGAAGTTCTGATTCCCGACCGGCGCATCCAGCCAAGCAGACCCAGGGCCGAACCGAACAGCCATACCGCAGCCGGTACCGGAACGACGCCCGGATACTGCTGAATGGTGACCGGGCCGCCCCCGCAATTCGCCAGGCAAACGGCCGCTTTCCAGATATCGATCGTGGTACCGACAGGCTGTGACGCAAACGTGAACAGGATATCGGTCGTCAGCAGCCCCTGACCGGGGAAATCGAGAATCGTCGTACCGAGTTTCACTTTGCCGCCCAACCAGACCCAGCCACCGGGCGTCGGGGACACCAGTGATTCGGTCCAGCTGTTCCATTCCGGTGATCCGGCAGTGCCGCCGATGGTAATCTGCTCGTGAATCACAATCGCACTTTCATTGGTGATGATCGGATCGAGTACTTTGGTCCAGACTCCGGCGCCCGGATCCCAGGTGACGGTGGCAGAGAGATCGCAAAACAGGCCGCTCAGGCTGAAGGGATGTCCCCAGTCCCAGTTTTCGGAGTCTTCCATTCCGGAGCCGTCATTGATGGTCACCGAAGTGCAGCCAACGTTGGTGGTTGTGCCGCTGCCGGCAGGGTTGCTCCCGGCCGAAATGCCCACGGCCCAGGTAGCCTGGCTGGAAAAAGCGAACAGCAGCACCATCGTGAATAGTACGGTGCGCCTGAAAATACTACTGGCGTGCGTCATCTGATTCCTCCCGGTATGTTCGTCAGGTGGAACCGTGTGTTTATTTTCTAATCGTCGTCATGCACTGATTCCACTGGCTTACCATAACAGCAAGCGGCAAAGCAGGCGAATTCCGGATTCAACTTATGTTAAAACGCCAGTGCCGACGCATGCCCATGTCCGGCCGGGGGCGCCACCCAGGGTCAGTGACCCGCGTGAACAGGGCCTTCTGCAGGACAGCATTCTTCGTATCCGGGCACACCCGGGCGGCGCTCGTACCAGTCCCGGGTGCGATTGACCACACCGACGGCGCCCAGCATCACCGGTACCTCGATCAGCACACCCACAACAGTTGCCAGTGCCGCCCCGGACTCGAAACCGAACAGCGCGATGGCTGTGGCAACCGCCAGTTCAAAAAAGTTACTCGCGCCGATCAGTGCCGAGGGCCCGGCCACGCAGTGCGGGGAGCGTACCACCCGGTTGAGAAAATAGGCCAGCCCCGAATTGAAAAACACCTGGATCAGGATCGGCACCGCCAGCAGTGCAATGATCAAGGGCTGGCTGATGATCTGCTCACCCTGAAAGCCAAACAGCAATACCAGCGTGGCCAGCAATGCAGTCAGCGATACCGGATGCATGCGGTCGAGTGTGCGCTGCAGGCGCCGGCTGCCCGTTTCATGATTGAGCAGCCACCGCCGCCACAGCTGGGCGATCGTCAGCGGCACCACAATGTAAACCACCACCGACAGCAGCAGCGTATCCCAGGGGACGACTATGGCAGACAAGCCCAGCAACAGCCCGACGATCGGTGCGAAGGCAAAAATCATGATCACGTCATTGAGCGCCACTTGCGACAGCGTAAAGTGCGGCTCGCCTTTCGACAGATGACTCCATACGAACACCATGGCCGTACAGGGCGCGGCAGCGAGGATGATCAGGCCGGCGATATAGCTGTCGATCTGCCCGGCCGGCAACAAGGGCCGGAACAGCCAGCCGATAAACAGCCAGGCCAGTGCAGCCATCGAAAACGGTTTGACTGCCCAGTTGACAAACAGGGTCACGCTCACGCCCCGCCAATGCCGGGTTACCCCCCGCAGTGCCCGAAGATCGATCTTGAGCAACATGGGAATAATCATCAGCCAGACGAGTGCCGCTACCGGCAGGTTGACCTGAGCCGCTTCCAGCGCGCCAATTGCCTGGAAGGCACCGTTAAAAAAGTGTCCCAGCGAGATGCCGGCAAGAATGCACAGAAAAACCCAGGCCGTCAGGTAGCGCTCAAAAAAACCAATATCGGCGCGGCCGGTTTTTTCTGCCGTGGTTTCGCACTGTACGCTCATGTCGATTGCTCCATCAATTCCTGCAGCAGCGTTTTCACCCGGCCCTGAATATCATCCCGGCTGGCACGAAATATTTGCATCACGTCCTCATCGCTGCCGCCCGCTCCGGCAGGGTCGTTCAGTGGCCAGTGCAGTTTCCCGGTGCCGTGGGGCAACCTCGGGCAATGCTCATCCGCATGACCGCACACGGTGATCACCAGATCAGCCTGTGCCAGCATTGCGTCGCTTATCGCGATGGATTCCTGACCGGAGATATCGATACCTGCCTCAGCCATCACCGCAATGGCGCGCGGATTTTTACCGTGTGCCTCGATACCCGCCGATGCGATTTTCCAGCCGGCGGGTGCGATCTGCTTTGCCCAGCCTTCCGCCATTTGCGAACGGCATGAGTTGCCCGTGCACAGAAACAGCAAATTCATTCAAAGCTTCCGGTCATTGGTGCATCGGCCATGGCAAAGACAAAGGGCATCGGATTCCGGCCTCCTTCAGGCGCAGCAGGCAGCACCCGGCCGGTCGGGCATGGCCTTCAGAGTGGCCCGATCATCGACATAGGGCCCATTGTCGGCGATGCCGTTCGCGGTGGCGGCGAGGACCTGTCGTGCCCAGCCGGGTAAATCGTCTGCCAGCCGATAATAGACCCACAGCCCCTGGCGCCGGTCGTCGACCAGCT
>JAJRXW010000297.1 GCA_024276095.1 Gammaproteobacteria bacterium | reverse complement strand
GATTTCTTCAAACCCGACTGGATGGCCGGGTACGCGCGCATCGAGGTCTTCGTCGGACGCCATCAGGCAGATGAGACGGCGCGGGCCGTCATGGATGCGGCACACGTCGGCCTGGAAGGTGACGGAATTGTGGCCATCCTGCCGGTAGAAACTGTCTATAACATTCGCACCGGGACGTTGTGCGAGCACGAAATGTGGGAATAGCTGTAAACCGTCGGGGCTGATGCACGGTCCCGGTCGATAAACACGCAGTAGATACGCCGGGTGGTGTCACCCGGGCGTCATACAGGCCGGTACTGTCCGGCAAGGAGGTCACGATGGAAGGCTTGCTGAGTTTTCTGCTCTTTGGCGGCCTGTTCTTTCTGATGATGCGCTTTGGCTGCGGTTCGCATGTCGGCCACGGAGGTCATAGCGGACATGGTGACGACCAGGCTAAAGATACCGATCCGGTATGCGGCATGGATGTAGAGGTCAACCAGGGATACGGCAAGATGCACAAGGGACATCTGTATCGTTTCTGTTCGCGAACCTGCCTTGACCGCTTTGATGCCGACCCGGAGAAATATGTCAACCAGCCCGCTGACGACGCAGGAGGCAGATCATGAAATCCGGAGTTCCACTGATGGCGGTCGGTCACGCGACCAGCCTGTTCCTGGCGATTACCTTCACACTGTGCGTAGTGTGGGATCTGCTGTTGCCGGAGTATGCGATGTATCACTCCTGGCGTGTACTGCTCCCCGGTTTCGAGTGGCTGAGCTGGAAAAGTTTTTTTCTCGGGCTTTTTGAATCCTGGGGCTACGGCTGGTATTTCGCGCTGATCTGGGTACCGATATACAATTTCTTCGTGGCACGCATCAACACCGCCAAGCAGTGATGCCCCATGAAACATGAAGTATCCGGCATACCCCGTGTCGGCATCGTGCTGAGTTCCGGCGGCGTACGCGGCGTGTACGCGCACACGGGTTTCATGCAGGCGATACAGCGCCTGGGACTTCCGGTATCCGCCTGTGCCGGCTGCAGCGCAGGCGCCCTGGTCGGTGGATTTATCGCCAGCGGCGTTGCCATAGAGGACTGGGCCGCAACCCTGGCAGTGGTGACCAGCCGCACTTTCTGGACACCGGATTCGTTACCGCGATTCATCTGGAAAATGACAGCGCACCGGGGGCGCGGTTATACCGGCCTGTCGGATACGGACGCCGCCATGCAATTTACCCGCGATCATCTCGCTGTAAATACTTTCGACCAGTGCCTGTATCCGTTTCATGTGCTGGCGGTGAACCTGGGCACGGGCAGAAAAGTAATTTTTTCAGAGGGCGAACTCGCCCCGCGCATGACCGCCAGCGCAGCCATGCCCGTCCTTTACCGTCCTGTCAGGATTGAAGACCAGTACTATTGTGACGGCGCGGTCGCTGATTTTGCACCGGCCGATGCGATCTGCTGCCGCCATGGACTCGATGCAGTCATTGTCCATCACGTATCCCAGAGCCTGAGCGCACACGATGATATCGATGCTGCCCTTGAGGATACATGGGCCATGCTGGAGATCATCAACCGCCTGGTATTTCGGGAACACCCCTGGTACCTGTCCGACGATCCGGTCACTTTTCAGCAGTGTCCCTGTGATTGCGGTGCGATCATCATTGCCATCGAGCCCGAACTGCCGACGATGCGCTGGCCGGTCACCCGGGGTGGCGATGGTATCCGGCGCAGTGCCAGGGAACAGGCCGAATCGCTGCTGCAACCGTATATGGCTGCAATACTGAACAATCCGCGTGAGCAACTGTTGGCATCCACGGGTCACCAGACACATGCGCCCGGGCGGTGCGGGAATCACGATGCCCGTTAGGCGGAAAAGCCGGATGGACAACCCGATCATGACAACTCGCGACGGCGCATAAGCGAGGCAGGTTCCACCGTGTCCGACGACAATTCAGTCATCGAGATATCCGGAGCCGGCCCGGCAGGGCTGACCGCAGCTCTTGCCGTAACGGCGACCGGCCGGCAAGCAGTGATATACGAAAGGCACGCGGATGTCGGCAACCGTTTTCATGGCGATTTTCAGGGACTGGAAAACTGGACCACACGCAAAGACGTTCTGGAGGAACTCGCGGCGCTGGGCGTCGAGAGCAGCTTCGAGCATACGCCTGTGCGTGAATTCATCTGTTTCGATGCCGCAGGCACTGCAACGACACTCCGCTCTCACCGCCCCCTGTTTTACCTGGTACGGCGCGGAAGCCAGGCCGGAACCCTGGATTACGCACTGAAACAGCAGGCGATCGCCGCAGGCATGGAGATTCGGTTCAATACCCGGGCATCGTATTTTCCCGGCGGCGGAGTCGTCACGGAAGGGCCGCATCGGGCCGATGTCATCGCGGCCGGCTTCCTGTTCGATACCGACATGTCGGACGGTGTTTATGCGGTCGTCTCCGATGATCTGGCGCCGAAGGGCTACGGCTATTTACTCATTCACAAGGGGCACGGCACACTCGCTGCCTGTCTGTTCGACGATTTTCACAACGAGCGCATGTATGTGGATCGCTGTACGCGCTTTT
>JAJRXW010000296.1 GCA_024276095.1 Gammaproteobacteria bacterium | reverse complement strand
TACTACGACTATGACGAGACGGCAGACAGAATCATCTATACACCCGGCCAGGTGCGGCCGAAGTATCTGCAAAACAGCAGCAACTTCAAGTACGGATACGTCACGCCGGATGACGGCTGGATCAACTACTGGCGCGAAGGCCCCAACAGGTTACTTGGATGGGACCAGAACCTGACGGGATCGGGCAGCGGTGCTGCGAGCATGGGCGAGGAACTGGCCAACAGCGATGCGTTTGCCCGCTGCCAGGTCGAGAAGGTTTTCCGCGCCGTGTGCTTCCGGGATGCGGTCGACGGGACGGATCGCGCGCAGATCGACAGCATGATTGCTTCGTTCAGGGGCAGCAATTACCGCATGAAGCAGGTATTCGCTGAATCCGCAGTTTACTGCATGGGTAATTGATGGTGCTGTTGCCGATGATTGATGCAAAACGATTTCTGGCTGCCGGAGCGGCCATACTCCTCAGCCTGGTCCTGAGCGGTTGCGGCGGCGGTGCGGGAACCGAAAGCCTGCCCCCGCCTGCCGGTCCTGCCGGACAATCCAACTATTCGGGACCGGCGCCTGCGACTGCGGATGTGCAGTCGTTCATGGTGAACCTGTGGGACAACATACGATCATCGAGCCGGTGCGGTGGATGTCACAATACTTCAGTCGGGCAAACTCCCATGTTTGCGCGGGAAGATGACGTCAATCTTGCCTACGAGTCCGCCAATACCATCGTCGATCTCAACCTGCCTTCGAATTCACGGATGGTGGCCAAGGTAGCCGGCGGGCACAACTGCTGGCTGTCGAGCGACCAGGCTTGCGCCGATATTATTACCACATGGATAGAGAACTGGGCGGGTGGCACGGGTTCGAGTGCCGGACGCACCATCCAGCTCGAGGCACCCGCAGATATCGATGTCGGCACGAGTAAATCGTTTCCCGCTGATTCAGCGTTATTCGCCGCCACGGTTCATCCGCTGCTGACCACGTACTGCGCCGGATGCCACAGTCCTGCATCCGGTACGCCGCAGCAACCCTACTTTGCAGACAACGACGTGAACTCTGCATATGACGCCGCCAAACCCAAGATCAATCTCAGCGACCCGGCCGCATCGCGACTGGTCATCCGGTTGCGCGACGAGTTTCATAACTGCTGGAGTGACTGCCAGAGCAATGCCGCCGAGATACAGACACAGATCGAGGCATTCGCCGGCCAGATTCCGGATACGGTGGTCGACCCGCAACTGGTGATCAGTAAAGCGCTGACCCTGTATGACGGAACGATTGCCAGTGGCGGCAATCGCTATGAATCCAGCCAGATTGCCCTGTACGAGTTCAAGACGGGCCTGGGTACGACGGCATTCGATACCAGCGGTGTCGATCCGGCCATCGACCTGACCTTGTCGGGCAATGTTGTCTGGGTCGGAGGCTGGGGAATCAACCTCATCGACGGAAAAGCCCAGGGTTCGACGACGGCGAGCAGGAAGCTTCATGACCTGATCAGGGGTACCGGCGAGTACTCCATCGAGGCATGGGTTGCACCTGCCAATGTGGCGCAGGAGGACACCCGTATTGTCAGCTATTCCGGCGGGCCTACCGCCAGAAACTTCAACCTTGGCCAGACTACTTATTTCTTCGACTTCTATAACCGCAGCAGCATGACCGACGGTAACGGCAGTCCGGTTCTTAACACGACCGAAGACGACAACAACCACGCGGCGTTACAGCACATCGTCGCAACGTATGACCCCATCAACGGGCGGCGCATCTACCACAACGGCGAACTGGCCAGCGATCCCGATGCAAATACCGGGGGCACGCTGACTGACTGGGATGACACCTTCGCATTTGTGCTGGGCAACGAAGTTTCCGGGGACAGCCCCTGGGCAGGCGTACTGCGGCTGGTTGCCGTTCACAACCGTGCGCTGACGCAGGAGCAGATCATTCAGAACTTCGATGTGGGAGTCGGCGAGAAATACTTCCTGCTGTTCAACGTGACGGAACATGTCGGTGTTCCGCAAAGCTATATCATGTTCGAAGTCAGTCAGTACGATTCCTATAGCTACCTGTTCAACCGGCCGGTATTCATCAGTCTCGATGCCAATGCGCAGCCTGACGGTATTCCGATCGTCAATATGCGTATCGGAATCAATGGGGCGGAAGCGGTAGTCGGACAGGCTTACCGGAACATGGCAACGCAGGTAACGAGCGCCAACTATGACTCGACGGCCGGTCAGCAGCTGTCGACACTTGGAACGGTCATTGCGCTCGAGCAGGGACCTGACTCCGACCAGTTTTTCCTGACCTTCGAGCAACTGGGCAGCAGTTCCAATGTGGTGACCGAACCGGCAGTACTGGCGCCGCCGCCACCACCGGACGGCCTCCCTCAATCCGACATCGGCCTGCGTACTTTCGAGGAAATCAACGCGACCATGTCGTTCGTGACCACTGTGCCGACAACCGAGCCGAATGTGCAGGCAACCTTTCAGCTGGTCAAGCAACAGCTGCCGACGGTGGAGCAGATCGACACTTTCGTCTCGGCGCATGAGATTGGCGTGGCCCAGCTGGCCATCGAGTACTGCAATGCGCTGGTAGCGGACAGCGGGCTGCGGACGAGCTACTTTTCCGGGTTCAACTTCGGCGCGATTCCAAGCGTTGCTTTCGGCGGTGCCAACCGTGACAACGTGATTCAACCGCTGATCAACAACGTCATGAATGTCGGCGTGGGCTCACAGCCCGACTATGCAAGCGTTGAAACCGAGCTCAGCAATCTCATCGACCGGTTGATCGCTGCAGACAACAGCTCATCGCAGCGTACGCAGGATATTACCAAGGCTGTCTGTGCGGGTATTCTCGGCAGCGGCGTGATGCTGCTGCAATAACCGGCACAAGCGACATCCAAACAAGGAACAGAGGCAAACGAATATGGCTGGAAAACGTCGAAACAGGCACTGGAGCGAACCACTGCGTCATCCTGATCACCCACGGCCGGTGACGCGAAGGCAGCTAATCTCGCAGGGCTTCCTGGCGGGTTCGGCCGCCGTATTCGGTGGCGGCATACTGAGCCTGTTCGCAGACCCCCGGGCAGCCTACGCTGCGTTGTCCCCGGATCTTGAAGCGCTGAAGGCCAGCTGCGGATTTTCCACGCTCGGCGCCGGCAAGATCCCGTTTATCTGTTTCGATCTTGCCGGCGGTGCCAGCATGTCGGGCTCGAATGTGCTCGTCGGCCAGCAGGGCGGTCAGCTCGATTTCCTCAATACCTCCGGCTACAGTGCAATGGGACTGCCGGGTGGCATGATTCCTTCGGCGATCGATCCGGTCACCAACCTCGATTTTATCGACTCCACGCTGGGCCTCGCCTTTCACCGCGACAGCGCATTCCTCAGGGGAATCAACGGCAGCATTTCTCCCGCTACAGCGGCCAATATCAATGGCGCGGTGATACCGGCACGCTCGGGCAACGATACCGGGAACAATCCGCATAATCCGATGTACGGCATTCAGCGTGCCGGAGCAGATGGCTCCCTGCTCACGCTGATCGGCTCGCAAAGTTCGGATTCGGGAGGCAACTCCGTCGCGCCGACGGCAATGATCAATACCGAGTACCGGCCCACCAAGGTCGATCGTCCCAGCGACGTCTCGGGACTGGTAAATACAGGGCAACTGGTGGGCCTGCTGGGACAAAGCGACGCCGTCGCGGTGATGGAATCCATTCAACGGATTACCGACCAGAAACTGGCCCGGGTCAGCACCGGGCTTGGTTACCCGGACCCCGGCCAGCCTGCATTAACGCGGGATGAAGTGGTCGAAGAGCTGGTTCGCTGCGGCTATGTGAAATCCGCCGATATCGCCGACCGCTTTGGTGACCCTTCAACACTGGATCCGGCCCTCGATCCCGATATCGTGGGAGCTGGCGGAATATTCTCGCAGGCCGAGTTCGATGCCGACTCGGAGTTTCGTAAAACGGCTGCTGTGATGAAACTGGTGGTCAATGGCTTTGCCGGTGCCGGCACCATTACGATGGGCGGATACGACTACCACGACAGTACGCGCGCCACCGGCGAGATCAGGGATGAACGCGCCGGACGCTGCATGGGTGCGTGTCTCGAATATGCGGCCCGTGCCAACAACGGCGCCGGAATTCCGCTGATGATGTACGTATTCAGCGATGGCTCGCTGTCCAGCGACGGCACGACGGACAACTCGGTCAATGGCCGCGGCAAAGGGGTCTGGAGCGGTGACAGCAGTGCAGTCGCATCGTCATTTTTCCTGGTTTACAACCCCGGTGGCGCTGCGCAGATCATCGGCGCTACGCCCGAAGAACAGGCCGTTCATCAGCAGATCGGGTATTTTCGTGCGGACGGCTCGGTAGAAACATCCAGCACGCCGGCGGCCAACAACGTCAACCTGCTGGTGGAAACAGTGATATTGAACTACATGGCACTGCATGGAACGCAGGGCGATTTTCCGACGCTGTTTCCGGGCCATGGGCTGGGCAACTCGACGCTGCGTGACAGCCTGATGGCATTTAATCCGATCGTGAATGGTGTCATCGGGGGATAAACAGGCCCGCAGAAACGGGCCAATCGATCCAGAACACGGTGGAAGCCCCATTTTGACCCCAAAAACAGCCCTCTAAGGGCAAAAATCGGCCATATTTCCTGATGGATGCCGCGATCTGCAAGGGATGTTCGAGGTCCGACCCCGCTCGGTGATCACCTGACCGGCAACCGCACTTCGAGTACTGCTCCGCCCAGCCCGGATCGACCGATCGCTACGCTCCCGCCGTACAGGCCGACAATCTCCTCAACTACTGCCAGCCCGATGCCCTGCCCGTCAATGTCTCCGCGCTGGTCGCTGCGCTCGCCGCGGCCGAATACTTTCCCGGCCTGATCGTCCGATATGCCGGGACCGTCATCGGCGACGGTCAGCACCAGCCAGTCCGCACCCGATTCGGAAACCCTCGTCACCGCAACATCGATTCGATGGGCGCACCATTTCCATGCGTTGTCCATGAGATTACCGAGCAGTTCGTACAGGTCTCCTTTTTCCAGCGGATACTTTTCGCTGCCGGCAATATCAATCCGAACATCGACATCTTTCTCCTGGTAGATCTTGCGCAGACTTCCAGCAACCTCCCGGGCAACCGGCGCCAGGGCTACCAGCGTCGCGGCCAGCGTTCGCGGACCTGTTGCCGCCGCCCGGCGTAACTGATAATCGATCAGGGCATGCATGCGACTGACCTGTTTCTCCAGAATATCGTGGTCGGCATGCGCACTTTGCAGTTCGCTGCTCAATACTGCCAGCGGCGTCTTGATGCTGTGGGCAAGATCGTCCATGGTGGTTCGATAACGGGCCATTCGTTGCCGCTCGGAATCGATCAACGCATTGAGATTCCGGGTCACGCCGACCAGTTCGCGCGGATAGTTCTCGCCAAGACTGCCCTGCTCGCCGCGTTCGACCGCTGCAATCTCGGCAGCCAGGCGCCTGAGCGGAGACAGTGACCATCGCAGCAGAGCGGCAATGCCAACCACCAGCGCCAGCATCACGCCCGCAAACCAGCCAAACAGCCGCTTGCGAAACTGTTCGAGCTGCCGGGAATAGGCATCGAGATTTTCGGCAACCAGAAACTGGTAGCGATAATTGACGCCCGGGGCGACTTCCCAAAGTATGCCGACGCCCAGCACCAGTGCTTCGATGTCATCGCCGAGACGGACCTTCGTCAATCGACTGTCTCCGACATAAGAGGGCGGCCCCTGGGAAAGACTGATGCCCAGCGCCGAAGGCGAACGCCACAAACGCTGTCCGTCCGCGCCAATCACCTCGGCATACAAACCCGAGCCAAGCACGCCCAGACGAGGTTCCGGAAGCCGGTCCGGAAATACCAGGCTGCCATCCTCCTGGGGCTCTGCGGCGCCGATCAATGCCAGCACCTGCAAATGCAGCAGCTCGTGTATGGCCTCCTCGCTGGTCTGGCGGAAAACGGCATCCAGCAAACCGATCAGAATCGCGAAAGATACCACCAGCAGTATGGAAGTCGTCACCAGCAGCCGTGTGGACAAAGAGCCGGTGCGATGACTCATTGGCGCTGATCTTCGCGGTCCGGGTCTTCGGGGTCCGGTAATTCGGGATCGGGTTCCCCGGCTGCTGCATCCGATGATTCGCCGGGAGGACGATCCGGGATGCGATACCCTCGCCCCCTGAGCGTTTCGATCAGACCCAGTTGTCGATCAGGGTCGAGTTTTTTTCGCAGCCGTGTGATCAGTACTTCGATTACATTGCTGTCGCGCTCAAAGTCCTGATGATAGAGCTGGTCGGTCAACTCCGCTTTGGTCACCACCTGACCAATTCGCATCAACAGGGACTCCAGCACCCGGAATTCGAATGCCGTCAATTCAGCCGCCTCACCGGAAACGCGTACTTCCTGCGCCTGGGTATCGCAGGATACCGGCCCCCAGTGGATGACGGGCTGGGACCAGCCGCCGGAACGTCTGAGCAGGGCGTTGATCCGGGCCGTCAGCTCCTCGATATTGAAAGGTTTGACGACATAGTCGTCGGCGCCGGCATTCAATCCTTCGACCTTGTCCTGCCAGCGCCCCCTGGCAGTCAGGATCAGTATTGGAAAGTCCTTGCCGGATTCACGCAGGCCGGCGATCAGTTCCATGCCGGATTTATCGGGCAGGCCAAGATCGATAATCGCCATTGCGACAGCAAATTCCGCTGCGAAATACTCGCCCTCTGCAGCGTTACCCGCCTCATCGACAGTAAAACCCGCATCGCGAAGTTGCGCCGCCAGCGTCTCGCGCAGCGCAATATCGTCTTCGACGACCAGCAAACGCATCGGTTAATGAGGGGCGCGGCCCGCAGGCTTCCCTGTCCGTGCGTCGATTTCGAAAGTGCGCACCCGCCCGTCCCTGGTAATCACGCGGATACGGTGAATGACATGCCCGGATTTTTTCCGGGTTTCTGCGCGCACGACCTCGCCGTCTATTTTATTGCGTACCATTTTGACAGCATCATCCAGTGAATATTTAAGGTCTTTGGACGACTGTCCGAGCGCGGCACCCGAGACACAAAACAACACCGTGCATAAGACGCCAACCAGTATCCGTCTGACCAATCCAGTGACCATCATCGAATACAGCCTACCCCACACACCTGAACACCACCTGAACCCGCCCCTGTTTCAGACCAGTATACGCAATAGTCGGTACCCCTCATGACCGGCGATGTGACTACAGGGGAACAGTACCCGGCAAATAAAACAAGTATCCCGCGAAAGCGGGCGGCGAGCCTCCCCCGGGGCAGGCAGCGGCGCGGGTCCCGTATTCCGGGACGCGCCGTGAACCCATCCATGGGGGCTTGAGCCCCGCGTCCATGCGGGGCACAGTCCCGGAATACGGGACCCGCGCCGCTGCCTGCCCCGGGGGAGGCTCGCCGCCCGCTTTCGCGGGATGCCCTGTCAATCCATTGACTGCCGATGAGGCCGTGCCTGCCACTTTCTGTACGCTTTCTTCTGCACGTCATCCATCGATGATCGGTTGCCGTCGATCCAGACCTGCTCGATGATCGTCGCCGGCTCGAGAAGATCGCCATCCGTCAACACCATGCTGGCGCTCTTGCCGGGTGTGATGGAGCCGAGCACATCGTCAACGCCCAGTATTTGTGCCGGGTAAAGCGTAATTGAACGATAAGCCGCTTCCCTGTCCAGCCCATAGGCCGCAGCCATTCCGGCGAACACAGCGGCATGACGGGCATTCGCCGATCCGCCGGAGCGTGTACCGCTGGCGATCGAAAAAAGCACGCCGGCTTTTTCCAGCTGGGCCGGCATCGAATAAAGCACATCATAGGGATCGTCCGGCCGCGGCGGCTCACTGCCGATATTCGGCAACACGACCGGCACTTTCCCGGCCAGAAGATCCGCAACCAGGTAAGCATCCCGGGCGCCGGTCAGGACAATTCGCAGGCCGCGCTTTTGCGCCCATTCGACGGCGGAAACGATGGCATATTTCTCGCGTGCCGATACCCATAAGGGCCGCTCTCCGTTGACTACCGGTAACAGCGCGTCGAGCTGCGGATCAAACTCCGGCGTCCGGTCCGAATCGGCCAGTGCTTTTCCGTAAGCCTCGGCGGCATCCAGCAGTGCATCGAGCTTCTCAATCCGCTCTTTCGACGCCTTTTTGCGATCCGCCAGTGTTTCGTTCTCCCTGCCGAGCATTGCCGCATAGCGCGCCGGGACAGGATCGGGCCAGCGAAGTACCAGCGAGTGACGGCGCACCGCAGTCATTTCCTCCCAGGTCCAGCCGTCGGTGCGAATCAGCGATGTCGTTCCCGCAATCGTTCCACCCGAGGGCACCACTACTGCATGGGTAATACCGCCGGAACGCGCCACGGGGAAATGCGTACTGCTTGCATCGATCGCCTGTGCAACATCGACGTCTGCATTGATTTCGCCGGTCTCGGAAACATCCACCGATCCGGCCACGCTGTCGATCTCGCTGATTCCAAGTACGGTGTTGGTATGAATGATTCCGGGCCACAGATGTTTGCCCGCCGCATCGATACGTTCGGCGGATGCGGGGATCTCCGTATTGCTGCCACCCACCGAAACGATCTTGCCCTGATCGAAAACGACCACGCCGTTTTCAATCGCCGGAGCATCGATCGGATGAACGGTTGCGCCGATAATGGCGACCGGTCCTTCTGCCTCCAGGGGCGCGAACCGGTAACTGAAGTTTGCCGGCGCAGGCTCGACGATATCCACATCTGCCGTTTCGTCGTCCTTGCTGTCTCCACCGATCTCGGCAATGAGCGCTGATCTTGCTTCCACTACGCCGGCCCGATGCGCCTCATCGGCTTCCCGGCTGAACATCAGCTGACCATCCACGAAGGTCATGTTCGCCCGGCTGTATATGCTGAGCGGATTGCCGTTCCAGATCACGACATCGGCATCTTTGCCCACCGCCAGTGAACCAACACGATCCTGTATGCCCAGTTGTCTGGCAGGATTAATCGTTACCATCGCAAACGCCTGGTCGGGCGACATCCCCCCGTACCTGATGGTCTTGGCGGCTTCGATATTCATCCTGCGGGCAAGATTGGAGTCATCGGAATTCAGACTGACGAGGACGCCGCGCCGGCTCATGATGGCAGCGTTGTAGGGGATCGCCTCGAAAGCTTCCATCTTGTAGCTCCACCAGTCCGAGAAAGTGGAACCGCTCGCACCATGCGCCGCCATTTCATCGGCAACCTGGTAGCCCTCGAGCACGTGTTGAAAAGTTCCGATCCTGAAACCGAGTTCCTCGGCAAGACGCATCAGCATCAGTATTTCATCGGCCCGGTAGGAATGGGCGTGAATGATCCGTTTGCCATCCAGAACCTCGACCAGGGCTTCCAGCCGCAGGTCCCGGCGCGGCGGTACCTCGTGGCGTTGCTGCCGGCGCGACAGGGATTCGTAACGCTGCCATTCATCCCGGTATACGACAGCCTGCTTGAAACTGTCACGAATAATCGCAGCGACACCCATGCGCGTTGCAGGATAGCGCGGCGTTCTGCCCGGGCCGGCAAAACCGGATTGTTTCGGGTTTTCACCCAGCGCAAACTTGATGGTCGGTGGCGCACCATCGAACTTCAGTTCTTCGGGTGTTGTCGCATTCCAGCGCAGCTTGATCAGCGCATTCTGACCGCCGATCGCATTCGCCGACCCGTGAAGTATATGAATCGTCGTGACGCCGCCGGTCAACTGGAAGTAGATGGCATTGGCGCCCGGCTCGATAATGTCCTCGATACGTACTTCCGAACTGACGCTCGGAACCCCCTCGTTGACACCGGTCTTCTCGACGGCGCTGTGACTGTGCGCATCGACGATGCCCGGTGTCACATGCATGCCGGTTGCGTCGATCACCAGCGCATCCCGCCCGGCTTTGAGGTCTTTGCCATAGGCTGCGATCCTGCCGTCTTTGAGCAACAGATCGATGCCCTCGACAATGCCGTCTGCTTCCTGCGTCCAGACCGTTGCATTGCGGATCAAAACCTGTGACGGCGTTTCGGCCGGCTGTGGATACGGTTTCATTGCCAGCGCTTCATCGAGGCTTGTCGCAGCGAATGACGTGCTGCAGATGAATGCCGCTACGGCAGCGAATACGATGCAGCCGATTACTCGCGGCCGGAAGTGACCCGATCGATTTTTAATGCAGTTGATACTCATTGTTCTTCACCTTCCGGGCCGGAAATCCTGCGCCCCTCGACTTCAATCTTGACCGAGCCACGCGGTGACTCCATGGTTGTCTCCCCGGACAGTGTTTCCCCGGAAACAATGACCGTGATCTCCATATCGCCGTTCGGCGTGGTCCTGACCACTGTCAGGGCATTGCCCGCCAGTTCGATGCTGGTGAAATCGCTCTTGCCCGACCGGGTGCTTTCGCTGAATCCTTTCCAGGCATCTTTACTGCCCGAAATTGTCCAGGTCGATTCACTCGAGCGGCCCATTACCTCGGTTGAAATTTCCCAGGTACCGCGCGGGTCGACCACTGCATTCGGATCGCCTTTGCTTTCCTCTGCCTTGATCTCCTCGTGGTAGCCGTCGACGAACAAATGCCGGAAGGCAGGCTTCTTGACGAACAGATCACCGTCGACGATCAACAGGTTGGCCTGCTTGCCCGGCTCTATCGTTCCCAGCACGCCGGACAGGCCCATGATCTTCGCCGGGGTGGTGGTCAACGCGGCAAGCGCACGGTCTTCCGCCAGACCGGCTTCAACTGCCTTGGCCAGGTTTTCGGGAAATTTGCGAATGCTTTTCATGCCCGCGGTCACCAGCGCAAACTCCACGTCTGCCGCGGCCAGCTGCGCCGGCAGGCCCGGAGCACGAAGGTATTCCTGCATGGCTTTCATGCTGGCTTCCTGGATTTCATCCGCATCGCCAAGCTCGGGCTTTGCCGGCATTTCCAGCGGCAGCAATATCGGCATTCCGGCGGCCGCGAGGTTATCTGGCGTGTCGACCAGGCCGCGTGCGAGAGTCACCGCCGTCAGGCCGAATTCGGTTGCCAGGCCGCCGAAGCGGGCCGGATCGAGTGCGGTGGCGGAAACGAAAATAACCGGCATCCTGTCCTGCAGAACACCTGCCAATGCATCGTCCGATGCGCGAAATTCCGGGCGCACCATACCGGTCGAATCCGCGGCATAGCGCTGCTGCCATTCACGCTGACGCTGGGCATCGAGCAGGGCCTGGCGGACTGTGGCCATTGCCCCAATCTTCGATGAGGGATATTGCCTTGCCATGAAAGAGCTCGATTCGAGCGCGATGGTCTGCGCTGCCCGGTCCTGGAGTATCAGCTGCTGCGCAGGACCGGACCGAAGTGCAATAATTGCCGACTGACCGCGAAACACGCCTTTTTCAGGCAGGGCCTGGGCGACCCCGAAACCCAGCTCACGATGCTTCTTGACACTGGCATGCCCAGTGTTGATCTTGTCCACCACCGCTGATTCCGGGTGCACGGCTTTAAGTTCATGCGGTGCGCCGGGACGGCTGGTCTCTCTTCTGCCCCGCATGGGCGGCCCGCCGTTTGGCGCTGCTTCAAGGCCAACATTCGATGCTGCATCGATGAATGCCGGGTAAACCGTCCAGCCGTCTTCCGCAACGATCACTTCGGCATCCGCGGGAACCTCTATGCCGGCACCGACCGCATCGATCAGGCCGTCGCGCAGTACAACAGTCCCTTCATCGATGACTTTCCCCGGGGCGGTGACGATTTTCGCGCCGGTAATCGCATAGATGCGTGGTCGCTCGGCCAGAGCATGCTGGCCGATCAGAATGGATGCCAGTAGTACCAGCATCGTGGTTATGGAACGATTCAAGAGCAGTCCTCCTCGCCTGTCACCAATATCGGCAGGCTGGCCGATATATCGGGGCGATAGCCAACATTCGATGTGCTAATTGTTATTCAACCCGGAGAATAACGAACCTGACGCATCTGGCAACTGAAAATGTTCAGCCGGGGCTCTCCAGTGGTTTCTCCGCAGCGTTTCGGAACTTCACACGCCGGGTCGCGCTGCCCGTTTTAACCGGCCAATGCCGGCATCAGGCGCTCCCCGATCATGCGCAGCGCGTCCGCCTGGTCGTCGTGCAGACGCAGCGCGATCTCCGTCAGGCCGGCAGCTTCAAAACGGCACAGGCTTTCCGCGTGCCGGTCGATATCATCGACAGTGCCGCTAAAAGTGATGTGCTCAATCAGCGCATCGACAATACGTTGCGGCACTCCTTTGATTTCCCCTGACCTGTTCTGCCATGCCTCAAGAAAAGCGCTCTTGTGCGCTTCGATAAAATCGCAGTCCTCG
>JAJRXW010000295.1 GCA_024276095.1 Gammaproteobacteria bacterium | reverse complement strand
TTCAGGGTTGTTCAGCACCGAATTGGTCACTTTCTGGCCACCAGAGCAGCGTAGAATCTGCTGTAGAAAAAAATCATAAACCTTTGAAAATATTGGTCGGGGCGAGAGGATTCGAACCTCCGACCCCCTGCACCCCATGCAGGTGCGCTACCAGGCTGCGCTACGCCCCGACCGGAAACTGGATACTGGAATTATGAACTAGCGTCGCAGAAGTTTCAGAACTTCTTCGAGTTCCAGCCGGACCTGCTTGATGATCTGCTGGCTCTGGCTGACGTCGGATTTGGCCTCGGTGCCTGTCAGCTTTTGCCGGGCGCCGCCGATGGTGAAGCCCTGATCATAGAGCAGGCCACGGATCTGACGGATTACCAGCACATCCTGGCGCTGGTAGTAACGCCGGTTGCCGCGCCGTTTGACGGGCTTGAGCTGTGGAAACTCCTGCTCCCAGTACCGCAGTACGTGGGGTTTCACCGCACACAGATCGCTGACTTCACCGATAGTGAAATACCGCTTCCCCGGAATGGGCGGGAGTTCGTCGTTATTCCCCAGTTCCAGCATACGCTTCCACTCGGGATTTCAGTTTCTGGCCTGGCCTGAACGTAACGACACGCCGGGCTGAAATCGGAATTTCCTCGCCGGTCTTCGGATTACGCCCCGGGCGCTGACGCTTGTCCCTGAGGTCGAAATTGCCGAATCCGGACAGTTTGATCTGCTCACCGCTGGCAAGTGCCATCTTGATATCGTCAAAAAACACATCAACCAGCTCGCGCGCCTCACGTTTATTGAGGCCGAGTTCGTCGAACAGAGATTCCGCCATATGGGCTTTGGTTAGAGCCATCATTTCCTTATTCTCTTATTATCGCGCCGAAGTCGCGGCTCAAACGCTTAACGACGGCCTGTATTACACCGTCCACTTCAGCTTCGTTAAGGGTGCGGGATGTTTCCTGCAAAATCAAGCCTAGGGCGACACTCTTTCGCCCGTTTTCTATCCCTTTCCCCTGATATACATCGAAAACAACGAGATCGCGAAGCACATCGCCTGCCGTTTGCCTGACCGCAGACTCGAGGTCGGAAACCGGTGTCGTCTGCTCGATGATGACAGCGATATCTCTTCGTACTGCAGGAAACTTTGAAATACCCTGGTAGGCCGGTTTGCGAGACGCCAGTGCAGCTTTGGCGGAAAACTCAAACAGAACCGGCGTCATGGTAAAACCATGTTTCGCTACCAGTCGCGGATGCAATGCACCCAGCCAGCCAATCGCGTTTCCACCCCGGGTAATACGTGCCGTGCACCCGGGATGCAATGCCGGATGAACGCCGCTTTCAAACCCGAACTCTTCTTTCATTCCTGATAGTGCCAACACTGCTTCGATATCCGCCTTAACGTCAAACAGATCGATTTGCCGATCCCGATGGTCCCAGTGCTCCGGATTCACGCTCCCAATCGCAACTCCGGACAGGACCTCTTCTTCAATTATATCAGCATCTTGGGGCAAAAACCTAACGCCGGACTCAAATAGTTTCAAACGCGTCTGCTGGCGGCTCAAATTGGCCTGAACCGCGCCCAGCAAACCACCCCAGAGCGACTGGCGCATGACGGTCAGTTCAGAGGAAATCGGATTGCTCAATGACAGTCCTTCGCTTGCGGTAGCCATCATCTTGTCCAGCTTCGCACTGACGAAACTGTAGGTGATGACCTCCTGGTAACCACGATCGACCAACAGGGTTCTGGCGCGCTGCACCGGTACCTGCCGTTCCGTCGCGTGCCCCAGAACCGTCACTGCCATGGCAGGGGTTTCGGGAATATTCTCGTAGCCGTAGATCCGCCCTACTTCCTCAATCAAATCCGCCTCGATGGCAATATCGAAACGTGCCGATGGCGGAGTTGCCCGCCAGCCCTGTTCTACGGTTTCTATTTTCATCTGCAAACGCGTCAGAAAATCCACCACATCATCGTCCGGCAGATCGATACCGAGCAAACGGGCCAGGCGGTCGCGCCGCAGGAAAACGGCTTTCGGAACGGGTAAATGCGCATTTTCCACAGTTTCATGAACGGGACCGGGTTGACCGCCGGCTATTTCACATAATAACTGCGTGGCGCGATGCATCGCCCTGACCTGGTATTGCGGGTCCACTCCGCGCTCGAATCGCATCGAGGCATCCGTATGCAGCCCAAAACGCCTCGAGCGCCCGGCAATCACCCCGGGAGCAAACCAGGCTGCCTCGAGATAGACATCGCAGGTAGCCGCTGACACGGCTGTCGACAGCCCGCCCATGATGCCCGCCAGCCCCACCGGACCGCTGCTATCCGCGATAACCAGCACTTCCTCGTCGACGGTGACTTCCTGTCCGTCCAGCGTCGTCAGTTTTTCACCGGCCTTGCCGCGCCGAACCACGATCCCCTTGTCGAGCAGGCCGAGATCATAGCCGTGCATTGGCTGGCCCAGTTCCAGCATGACGTAGCTGGTGACATCCACGACCGGATGAATCGACCGGATACCACTGCGTCTGAGTCTTTCCTGCATCCAGACCGGCGTTTGTGCCGCCGGGTCGATCCGGCGAATTACACGCCCGACAAACCGTGCGCAGCCCTGTTTGTCCTCGATCCGGACCGGCAATTCGTCATCGATGGCCGCCGGGACCGCGTCGAATTCGGGTTCGGCAAAATCCAGCCGGTTGGCAGCCGCCACGTCGCGGGCAATACCGATGATGCTGAAACAGTCCGCCCGGTTGGGTGTCAGATCGATATCGATTATATGGTCATCCAGACCCAGAACACGGGTGATCGGATCGCCGACCTGACAGCTGGCATCGAGCTCGTAAATGCCCTCTGCATCCTCGCCAAGCCCCAGTTCAACCGCAGAGCACATCATGCCCTCTGACGGCTCACCGCGAATCTTGCTGCGCCGGATTTTGAGTCCGCCGGGCAGCCGGGCGCCGACCAGGGCGGTTGGGTAGCGCACGCCCTGGCGTACGTTCGCCGCACCGCAGACGATGCTGAGGGGCTCGTCGCCTCCCGTATCGACGCGGCACAGCCGCAGGCGATCGGCATTGGGATGAGGAACGACCTCGAGGACCTCCCCGACGACCACGTTCTCAATCGCACCGACAACCGGTGAAACACCGTCTACTTCCAGCCCGAGCATGGTGAGCTGGTGCGCGAGCGCATCCGTATCCAGATCCGGATTCGCCCAGCTGCGCAACCATGTTTCGCTGAATTTCATCTAATTAAACTGGCGCAGGAACTGCACATCGTTTTCAAAAAACAGGCGCAGGTCATCGACGCCATAGCGCAACATCGACAGACGCTCTACACCCATACCAAATGCATAGCCAGAATAAACTTCCGGATCGACATCCATGTTCTTCAGTACCTCGGGATGCACCATGCCGCAGCCGAGAATCTCTATCCACTTGCCGGAATCCGAAAGAATGTCTACCTCGGCCGAGGGCTCGGTAAACGGGAAATACGAAGGCCTGAATCTCAGCGTAGCGCGCCGCTCGAAAAAATGCTCCACAAAGTCGTGTAGAACAGATTTCAGGCTGGCGAGACTGATAGCACGATCGATGACCAGGCCTTCCACCTGATGAAACATCGGTGTGTGGGTCATGTCGGAATCGCAGCGATAGACCCGGCCCGGTGCAATCATCCTGACCGGCGCCCCCTGCCCGACCATGGCGCGAATCTGCACCGGTGAGGTGTGGGTACGCAATAATCTACCGTCCGGAAAATAGAAAGTGTCATGAAGCGCCCGGGCGGGATGATTCTCGGGAATGTTCAATGCCGTGAAGTTGTGATACTCGTCCTCGATTTCCGGTCCTTCATGAACATCGAAACCGGCACCGCGGAATATTGCCTCGATACGCTCGCGGGTGCGGGTAACCGGATGCAGGCCACCCAGATGCTGGCCGCGACCGGGCAGGCTGACATCGAGCCGTTCGTTTTCGAGCGATGCTGCCAACCGGGCGTCCTCAAGCAGCAGCTTGCGTGCCTGTATGGATTCCTGGAGGGCCTTTTTGGCTTTGTTGATGGCCTGACCGACGACCGGTCTTTGCTCTGCCGGCAGGCTGCCCAGCTGCTGCAGCATTGCGGTCAGCTCGCCCTTTTTGCCAAGATAGCGCACACGCACCGAATCCAGCGACTCGAGGTCCTCGCTGGCGGCGATATCGGCCTGGGCCCGAACGATCAGGTCATCCACATTCTGCATCGGGATCTGTCTCCGCCCCACTGACCCGGCAGATGCCGGATCACAATCCAGTGCATCGTCCGGCGCTAGTCGGCTACAGCGACTTCGGCAGCCTCGGGAACAGCAGCCTTGGCCTGCTCGGCCAGGGCTGCAAATGCTTCGGCATCGTGCACAGCCAGATCGGCAAGAATCTTCCGATCAACGTCGATTCCAGCCTGGTGCAGCCCGTTGATAAACCGGCTGTAGGACAGCCCGTTCAGACGCGCCGCTGCATTGATTCGTGTAATCCACAATGCCCGGAAATGTCTTTTCCGCTGCCGCCGATCCCGGTATGCGTATTGACCCGCCTTGATGACAGCCTGTTTGGCAACCCGATAGATCTTGCTGCGGGCGCCGTAATATCCTTTCGCCTTGCCAAGTATTTTCTTATGGCGTGCCTTGGCAACCACACCCCGTTTGACTCTTGCCATTTCAATATCCTCCCGGTATTACAAGTACGGCAACATTCTCTTCACACTGGGCACATCGCACTCGGCGATCTGCTGTGGAGAGCGAAGATGGCGCTTCCGTTTCGAGCTTTTCTTGGTGAGGATATGTCTCATATGGGACGAGGATCGTTTGAACCCGCCCTTACCGGACCGGCGAAACCGTTTCGCCGCACCGCGGTTGGTCTTCATCTTAGGCATTTTTTTCTCCTTGAGCCTGACTCGTACCTCTGAAATACATCACCACGATGCATTCCCGGCCGAAGCAGGCGGGTTTTGGGCCGCTGATCGCTA
>JAJRXW010000294.1 GCA_024276095.1 Gammaproteobacteria bacterium | reverse complement strand
GCCAAAATGCCAGCAAGAGCATGTCGATTATTGTCACCAAAGGCACGCTCGACTGGGCTTATCCGCCCTTCATCCTCTCGACCACAGCTGCCGCGATGGGGCTGGATGTCACGATGTTTTTTACATTCTACGGGCTGCCGCTGTTGCTGAAGAAGCTCGATCTCGAGCTTTCGACGCTGGGTAACCCTGCCATGAAAATGCCGATGATGGGCATGCATATGACCATGCCGAATATCGTCTCGGCGCTTCCATGGGTCGATGCCGGGGCGTCGAAAATGATGAAAAACATGATGGAGAAAAAAGGCGTTGCCAGCATCGAGGATCTTCGTGAAGCGGCCGTGGATTCCGATGTTCGCCTGATTGCATGCCAGATGACGCTGGATCTGTTCGAGTACAACACGGCAGATATGATCGACGGCATCGAGCTTGGCGGTGCGGCAACCTATATCGAAGTTGCCACCCAAAGTGATATCAATCTGTTCATCTAGATATCACAACCGGGTTCTACCATTTATTCACTAACAGGACGGGATACACGAACATGGCTGACCAGACGCTGGATGCGAAAGGGCTCAATTGCCCACTGCCAATTCTGAAAGCAAAAAAAACGCTCAAGACAATGTCCGCCGGGGCTACACTTGAGATTCTGGCTACCGATCCGGGCTCGGTAGCGGACTTCCAGGCATTCTGCCGTACCACCGGAAACGAACTGGTGGAACATTCCGTAGAGGACAAAGTGTACAGGTTCCTGATCAGGCGCACCTGACCGGATCAGGTGTGCCATCGGGGCCGGGCACGTGAAATACCGGGCCCTTGAAATACAAGGCTCCCGGTTTATCGATATGCCGGCGAGCCGGAGAACAGCACAGAATTTGGAGAACGATGAACTAGACATGTTGGACTGACGTAATGTTGGATGGGGGGGTAACGTAGTGCATATACGAATCAGGTATTTTCCGGGTTTGGTCACGGCATTGGGTTTGATATTGTTTGCCGGTACGGCAGCGGCCACTAACGGCTATTTCACGCACGGGATCGGAACCAAGAACAGGGGCATGGCCGGGGCGGGTACTGCGCTTCCGCAGGACGCTATTGACGTCGCCAACAATCCTGCCGGAGCCGCAGTGATCGGCAACCACATGGAAGCGGGAATCAGTTTTTTCTCGCCGCAGCGGGAATACACCAGTTCGCCAAGCCTGGCGAACGGTCAGGGCGGTGCATTTACCATCGGCCCGAACTCGATCAGCAGCAAGAACGAACTGTTCTTTATTCCAAGTTATTCCGCCAAATGGTCACTGAGCGATCGAAACGCATTCGCGGTGGCGCTGTATGGCCGTGGCGGCATGAATACCGAATGGAAGGGCGGTACGGCGACTTTCGATCCTGACGGCCCGGGTCCGGCCGGTGTAATGACGCTGCCGGGGACTTACGGCGCCGGTACGGCGGGTGTCGATCTCTCCCAGGCGTTCTTCAACTTTACCTTTGCGCGGCACAACCTGGAAAATACTTTTTCCTGGGGTATTTCCGCTATTGGTGCCGTGCAGGTGTTCGAGGCCACAGGCGTTGGTTCCTTTGCCGGGTTTACCAGTACTTTTGCCGCCAGTGGCGGCACACAGCTGCCCACGAACCTCAGCGATAACTCCAACGATATCTCCTACGGGGGCGGGCTGGCTGTCGGGATTCTGTGGCAGCCGAATCCGCAGTTTAACCTCGGCCTGCGTTATACATCGAGGATGTACATGACCGAACTCGACGATTACGCAGATCTGTTTGCCGAGAACGGCGATTTCGATATTCCCGCCAGCGCATCCATCGGTATTGCCTATATGCCGAATAACCGGTTGACCTGGGCGTTCGATGTCGAGTTCATCCAGTTCAGCGATATTGCGGCGGTCGGTAATCCGATTCAGAATCTTTTCCGTTGCCCGACAGCCGGGCAGGGCGGTACGGACCTGTCCAGCTGCCTCGGTGGCAGCAATGGCGGCGGGTTCGGCTGGGATGACATGACTATTTTCAAGCTGGGCGTGCAGTATCAGCAGAACGATGTCTGGACCTGGCGGGGCGGTATCAGTTATGGCGAGCAACCGATTGGTTCCAGCCAGATGACGTTCAATATCCTGGCGCCGGCCGTTATGGAGACCCATCTGACTCTCGGGGCGACGCGCAAGCGGAATGAAAACAGTGAATGGAATTTTTCATTGATGTATGCGCCCGAGAACTCTGTCAGCGGGCCGAATAATTTCGATCCGACCCAGACTATCGAGCTTAAGATGACGCAGTTTGAGTTTGATATCAGCTTCGGCTGGCGATAACGGCAGTCGAAACTGCGTCAGGCGCGCCGCTGATCGTTCAGGCGGTACCGGCGGGTTGGGCCGGGCGGCGTATGGCAGGTATTTGTGAGACTGTGTCCCGCATGGACGCGGGACGCAAGCCCCCATGGACGGGTTCACGGCGGGTCTCACAAATACCTGCCATACGCCGCCCGGCCCAACCCGCCGGTACCGCCTGAACGATCAGCGGCATTTGGAATGCTGCCTGGGGCCGGACAGTGACCGATTTTCTATTGGCCAATGAAACGGAGATTCGTCTCGGTTTTTTTGTCGGCATTTTTGCCGTGATGGCTTTATGGG
>JAJRXW010000032.1 GCA_024276095.1 Gammaproteobacteria bacterium | reverse complement strand
CGTGTTACGGGACAGGCTGGCGGACCACTCGTCTGCCGGCGCTTCCCGCGATGGCAGTGCCCATACCCTGATCGCTGCCTGACCATCGTAGGTCAGCGCCAGGCCCAGTGACGATGACAGATCCACACGCTCTTTATTGCTATCCGCCACGATCGGCACACCGTGCCTGAACGGCGTCCCGACCCTGACCCCTCCCCGGTCCAGATCGATTACTTCGAAACCGTGCGAAACCGAGCCCAGCAACATCAGGTGACCTTCCGGTTCGAAGCCCACCTGCCATATGCTGTTCGCAGCACGGGTCATAACGGGCATCGTCCGGCCGCCCAGGCTCCATAACTGAACCGTATGCGCCGCATCCTGGGTCACCAGCCAGGCGCCGGTGGGATCGAACTGCAAACTGACCGGGCGGGCGGCAAGCTCGAACTCCGCGACCAGCGCACCGTCTGTTACCGCCCACAAGCGAACCAGGCGGTCGCCATCGCTGACAGCGATATACCGGCCATTGGCATCGGTTGCGACCAGGTCCATCAATTCTCCGGTAACCAGATGACCCGCCTCCGCAAGACCCTGCAGATCCCAGACGGTCAACACGTTATCGGTTTCGTTCTGCCGGGTATCCACTACCAGGAAACGACCGTTGTCGGACAGCGCAATATCTGCGCCTGGCGCGCGCTCCACCGGCAACCGGCCGATATAACCTCCCCCTGCGGCATCCCAAAGATCGATCTCACCGGTGCCGGTAACCAGCACGGCGGCCTGTCCGAGGACAAACCGGGCCGAAGAAAAACCGGCCGATCGCGGGATGCGGGCGAGCACATCGCGCCGGGCCAGGTCCCAAACCAGAATATTACCGGGCACTTCCTGGCCGGCCGGCCAGGTTAACGCTCTTCGTCCGCCGGGAGCGAGCGCGCTGCCCGCCCGGCGGGTCGCCTGGGGATCGGGAATGGGGACGAGCTCCGCGCCCACACCCTGCGGATACACGGCAGGCAGATCGTCGACACTGACGGACCAGTCCACCAGGTCCCCGGCCACGGACTGGCGATGATCGGTGAAATAGGCCGTCCAGGTACCGGCGACATTCTCCTCGAGCAAGGCGGCCATTTCCGGCGAATTCCTGGACTGGAACCGGTACTCACCGACCCGGCCGGCGACTGCCGCCGCGTCGGTCAATTGCAAAGATACCTGCTTGCCGGAAGGCGCACGCAGCGTAACGACGATATCGGAAGGGCGGGCATGATCCACGACCACCACCAGCATCAGTTTCCGGCCGGCCGCATCGCCACGGTAGATCAGCCGGCGCTGCACCGGCACAAGCACCTCGGCCACCAGGTCCATGCGCTGTATCAACCCCGGACTACCGCTGCCGAGCTGCCATTGTTCAACGGTGTGCCCGGTGTCGAGTATCGTCATCACACCCGATGCGGGCTCCATCTGCAGTGACTGCAACGGTGCCGATGGCCTGACGGTGCCCAACAGGTTCCGATAGTCCTCGCCGATCAGTTCTCCGAGCAGCTTTTTACGCTCCGGGACCGGCTGGCCCGATACGGGCTGGAGCAACGACTGAAGGCGATACAACAATGCCGCATCCCGGTCGCCCGTGAAGCTCGCCTGTTCGGCCTGACGATCCCAGAACTCGGCCATCAGGCCTGCCACGGCGCTTTCGTTTCCGGGTATCTCCGCCAGCCGGTCGCCGATCCGCTCGGCCTCCATAAGATTGGCGGCACTGCGGCTTTGTCGCGACAGATAGGAGGTCAGAAGATCGTCGGCCTGGCCACGATGCCCCGGAAAAAAACTCAGCCTGCGATGTGCCTCGATTGCCGTGACATAGTCCTGGTTCGGCTGAGTCAGCGTTCGAACGTAGGGCCCCGGCAGAATCTGCAGATACCAGAAGGGCACGGCCACCAGTAACGCAACCAGCGCTGCGGCAATCGCAGGCCCCCGCCATTCGAACGGCAGATTCTGGTTGGCCCAGCGGGCCGTAAACACTTCTGCATAGATCAGGTTTCGAACCGCAAGCGTACGGCCCGCACCTTCCACCAGAACACCCGAGTCGAGCAACGCACGATGGGCTTTCGAACCGCTGTCCACTTCTACTTCAGCGCCCTTTCGAACCCGGCCATAAAGACTCAGGCGCAGGATACGGCCTGCCGATTCCCCCAGAACCTCCCGGGCGATCTGCGACAGATGCGCCTCCTCATGGATCGCATTGCGGGTCAGAAACAGCGTCTCTACCAGTTCGTCGACTGCTGCATCGCCCAGATCGATATCGGCTTTCCGTGCCAGACCGCGGAATATCTTCTGGCTCAGGTAGGGATGACCGCCCGACCAGTGCCAGACACGCTCCGAGACCTGCGCCGATGTGTCGGGATCGCAGTTGAGACCGCCGGCCAGCTGTCTCAGTTCGTTCCAGCTGAAATCCCGCAGGCGTATCGGCACACCAATATCAAGTGGAGAATCGCGCCCGCCGGGCAATGCCGAACCCGCCGATGCCGTACCCAGAATGGCGAATGTCAGGCGCCGATACTCCGGCTCGGTAGCACGCGCATCGAAACAGGCGCGAATGGCGCCGAATATTTCGCGCTTGAACCCCTCTCCGGTTGCTGCCTCGATCCGGTCGAAGAAAATGACCACCGGCTGCTCGGTCCCGGCCAATACCACCTCGAGAAAAAATTCCCGCAGGCGCTGGAAATTCGACAGTCCGCTGCGCTCCTGCCACCACGCCTGCATCTCCGAGCGAATGCGCAGCTCGCGAACGATCCGGTAAGCAATACTGTAGTACCAGCGACCGATATCGGTCGAGTCTTCACGACCGCCGACCTGGGCCAGGTCAACGATGGCCACATGCACACCATCGTGCTTGAGCTTGTTTGCGGTACGCGCCATCAGGCTGGTCTTGCCGCTGTGACGCGGAGCGAGCACGTGACAGTACTCGCCATCGGACAAACGGGAATACAGCCTGGCGTCTGCATCGCGGACGACATAACAGGTACGATCCGGCTGGACGGGACCACCGACTACATAGTACTTTCTGTTTCGCCTTTCGGTACCCATCTGTGGTCCAATACTGCCTTTTTATTTCCAGAACCTCTACCAAAACCGCTCTGTCTGAAGCCTTACGGGCAACGTTGCAAGAAACCCTATGAAAAAGTCCACCGCTCTTGTCGTCACAGCGCTTGCCTGGCAGGCCGGCATACCGGGTCATGCAACACCCGGCATGCTGGATGAAGAGATCGCCATCACAGCCACCCGAATACCCACGGACACGCTGGATGTCGTCGGCAATATTGCCATGCTGGATGCACGGCGCATCAAGCTGACTGCAGCGACCCATGTGAATGAAATCGGTTCTCAACTGGCGGGCACATGGATCAGTCGCGGCAGCGGGCAGGAACATCTCACTGCGATCCGGTCGCCGGTGCTGACCGGCCCGGGCGCCTGTGGCAGTTTCCTGATGCTCGAAGACAGCATCCCCATCAGGCCGGTTGGATTCTGCAATGTAAATCAGCTGATGGAAGTCCCCACCGAACTGGCGGAGTCGATCGAAGTACTGCGCGGGCCGGCCAATGCGATGTTCGGATCCAATGGCCTGCACGGAACGATCAACACCCTGTTGCCGGAACCGAAGTACCGTTCCGGGCAACGCAGCCGCGGAGCGCGGCAGGACTTCTCGGCCGCTACGGAACTGGGCCCGGATGGCTATATCCGCGGCCGACTGGGCTGGAACGGTCAACTGGCGGAACAGCCGGTCGCCGCCGGCATCGTCGGCAATCGCTACGACGGATTTCGCGACAGCTCCGGCTACCGGCAGGCCAAGGGGTTTATCAAGACCCGTCGCGTGCTCAGCTCCGGTGAACTGGATATCAGTTTCAGCGGCTCTTACCTGAATCAGCAAACGGCCGGTTTCGTACTGGGCCAGGACGCCTATCGGGATCCCGATGTTCGCTACACCAACCCGAACCCGGATGCCTATCGAAAAGCAGACAGCCAGCGACTGTCCGTTCGCTGGTCGCCGGCCGGAAACCGCCCTGAATCCACGCTGAGCGTCACGGGATTTGCCAGACGCTCCGACATGGAATTCCTGCAACATTTTCTCCCCGGCCAACCGGTAGAAAAAAACGGCCAGATCAGCGGCGGCCTGATGGTGTCCAAACGACATCGTTGGGATTCAGGTTCGCAGATCACGATGGGCGTTGATCTCGAAACTTCCAGTGGTTACCTGGAGGAATTCCAGGCCGGCGAAGTCGACAGCGATTCGGCTTTTCTGCGCGAAACCCGCCCTCCCGGGCAACATTACGATTACCGGGTATCCAGCTATCTGCTGGCCCCGTACGCGCAGCTGGACCTGGTGCTGACCGATGCACTGCGGGTCGTTGCGGGGCTGAGGTTTGACTACCTTGTTTACGAATACGACAACCGCATGCTGACCGGCAACGGCAGGGACGACGGTACGACCTGCGGATTCGGCGGCTGCCTGTTCAACCGCCCCGCCGACCGAACCGACCAGTTCAGAAATCTTGCGCCCAACCTCGGCCTGATCTACCGGTTCAACCCGGCGATGGCCGGTTATGTCACCCTCACCCGTGGATTCCGGGCCCCGCAGGCTGCCGAACTGTACCGACTGCAGTCGGACCAGACGGTTGCCGATCTCGATTCCGAAGAGATCGACAGCCTGGAGGCCGGCATACGCCGCAACAGCCGTCACCTGAGAGTTGAACTGGCGGCATTCGCGATGCGCAAACGCAATTTCATTTTCAAGGATGCCGATGGATTCAACGTCAGCGACGGGAAAAGCAGCCATGCCGGCATCGAGCTGCAGCTCGAAACCCGCCTCGACAACGGTTTCTTCGCCTCGGCGGCCGGCAGTTATGCCCGCCACGAGTACCGTTTCAGCCGCGATGTGGCCAGGGGCGAGTCCATCCGGTCAGGGAACGAAATCGATACCGCGCCCCGCACGCTGGCGAGTGCGCGCATCGGTTTTGAAAATCGCTACGGGCTTGTGGAACTGGAGGGCGTACACCAGGGGGCCTATTTCCTGAATGCAGCCAACACCGCCCGCTACGGCGGTCATAACCTGCTCAATCTCCGGACCCTGTGGCATGCTACCGAGGACTGGATGTTTGCCTTGCGGATCAATAACCTGGCCGACACATGGACCGCAGACCGCGCCGATTTCTCGTTCGGAAACTATCGCTACTTCCCCGGCCGTGACCGGGAGTTTTTCCTGCAAATCGGCTACCGGACCCTGTAAGCACACCGGGTAAGTAGAAACAACATTGTCCACGCGCCGAAAACGCAAGATAATAGGCGGCTACCTCACACACGATCACCAACCGTGATCAGCAAAAAATACCCGATCAGGAGAAATGACTAATGTCAGACCCGCAGATTACGCCGCCGGAAAATGGCGCAAAGATTTCCATCGAAAACGGCAGCCTCCAGGTTCCGGACAATCCCATCGTCCCTTTCATTGAAGGAGACGGCACCGGCCCCGATATCTGGCGTGCAGCGGTGCGGGTGCTCGATGCCGCCGTGGAAAAAGCCTATGGCGGCAGCCGCAAGATTCACTGGATGGAAATCTATGCCGGCCAGAAAGCCTACGATCTTTTCAATAACTGGCTGCCCGATGCCAGCGTCGCTGCCTGCCGCGAATACCTCGTCTCCATCAAGGGTCCGCTGACAACGCCGATCGGCGGCGGTATCCGGTCGTTGAACGTGGCGCTTCGCCAGCTGCTCGATCTCTATGTCTGCCTGCGCCCGGTGCGCTGGTTCAAGGGAGTTCCCTCGCCGGTACTGCGTCCCGAGAATGTCGATATGGTGATCTTCCGCGAGAATACCGAGGACATCTATGCGGGCATCGAATTTGAAGAAGGCAGCGAAGCCAACCGGCAGTTCCTGAAGTCTTTCAAGGAAGCTTTTCCCGCCGAATACGGAAAAATCCGGTTCCCCGAGTCATCCGGTATCGGCTTCAAGTTCATTTCCAGGGAAGGCACGGAGCGCCTGATTCGGGCCGCCATCGAATTTGCCATCAAGCAGGGTCGCTCGAGCGTCACGCTCGTCCACAAAGGCAACATCATGAAGTATACCGAGGGCGCCTTTAGAAACTGGGGCTACGAACTGGCTGAGCGGGAATTCCCGAAGCAGACCTATACCTGGGATCAATGGGAGCGCACCAAGGCCGAACAGGGCGAAGAAGCCGCCAACGCTGAGCAACAGGCGGCACTGGACGGCGGCGCAGTCCTGATCAAGGACGCCATTGCCGATATTACCCTGCAGCAGGTCCTGACCCGGCCCAGGGAATTCGAAGTGATTGCAACCATGAACCTCAACGGAGATTACCTGTCCGACGCGCTGGCAGCCCAGATCGGCGGTATCGGCATTGCGCCGGGCGGCAATATCAATTACATGACCGGCCATGCGGTATTCGAAGCCACGCACGGAACTGCGCCCAAGTATGCCAATCTCGACAAGGTCAACCCGGGCTCGGTGATCCTGTCAGGTGAAATGATGCTCCGCTACATGGGATGGGACGAGGCAGCGGACAAGGTTCTCGAGTCCATGGATGCCACGATTGCGAAAAAGACGGTCACCTACGACTTTGCGCGCCTGATGGAAGGGGCAAGCATCATGAAATGCAGTGAGTTCGGTGACCAGATGATTTCCAATATGTAGTACCCGGCACCTGCGGCCGGATACAGGCAAATCATCAAGTGCCGAATTTGCAGCATTGCGCCCAGGCCATCTTTACGGCGTTCGAGGAATACAACGCGGAATTTCGGCGGATTACGCAAAAGGCGCGGGACCACTTCGAGTCCCGCGCCTGGAGCGCTGCACAGCAGGATGCCGTCCGGCGAATCGATCTCTACGACGAGCGTGTCAACCAGGCGGTTGAACACATCGCCGCAATGCTGGGCGATGACGTCCACGACCGCGCAGCATGGGCAGCGATCAAAAAAGAATACGCATCCTTGATCGCCTCATGTCCGGACAGCGAATTTTTCAAGACTTTCCTGAGCTCGATCACGCGGCGGACTTTTAACACCGTCGGCGTTGCGCCGGACGTCGAGTTCGTGGCACTGGATGTCATCCCGACAGAGCACCTCCAGGATGCCATGCCCCGGCGCAGCTATGAAAACCGCGGCTCGATGAAGTACCTCGTCGACGAGTTACTCGGTGACTTTGCTTTTGCAACGCCCTACCGCCAGATCGACCGCACCATCAGGTTCGTCAGCGCTGAAATAGAAGCATTCTGCCGTATCGAAGGAAAAGAAGGCGCGGTCAGGCGAATCGAAATGATCGAGCCGGTATTCTACCGGGGGACCCGCGCTTTTCTCGTCGGGCGCATGATCGGCAGAAACTGGACATCTCCCCTGGTACTGGCACTGAAGAATACCGATGAAGGGCTGCTGGTCGATTCCGTCATTCTTTCCGAAGCCGATGTCAGCATACTGTTCAGCTTCACGCGATCGTATTTTCATGTCGACCTGCCGACCGTCGGCACAACCGTCAGCTTTCTGAAGTCCCTGTTGCCGAGAAAGCCTGTAGACGAAATCTATACCGCCCTTGGCCGGGCAAAACAGGGCAAGACCGAGCGCTACAGAAGCTTCTTCCACCATCTCGAGCACTCGAGCGAGAAACTCGTTCACGCCCGCGGCGAGAAAGGCATGGTCATGCTGGTTTTCACGCTGCCTTCCTACGATATCGTGTTCAAGGTCATCAGAGACCGGTTCGCCTACCCGAAAACCGCCTCGCGACAGGATGTCATGGAACGATATCAGCTGGTATTCAAGCACGACCGCGCCGGCCGCCTGGTCGACGCGCAGGAGTTTCGACAGCTGCAGTTTCCCAAGGACCGCTTCGACAGCCAGCTGCTGGAAGACCTGCTCACCGATACCGCCGAGACCTGCCGGATCGAGGGAGACGACCTGCTGGTCGATCACTGTTATATCGAAAGACGCCTGACCCCTCTGGATATCTTCATCAAAGAAGCGCCTTTGCCGCAGGCACGTGCCGCGGTCATCGAATACGGACAGTCCATCAGGGACCTGGCGCGCAGCAACGTGTTTCCGGGAGATCTGTTACTGAAAAACTTCGGCGTGACCCGCCGGGGCCGGGTCATTTTCTATGACTATGACGAGTTGTGCTTTGTCACGGACTGTACCTACCGGGAAATGCCCAGCGCCCGGTACGAAGAAGACGAGACCCGTGCAGGAGCATGGTTTTACGTTGGACCGCACGATGTCTTTCCCGAACAGTTTGCACAGTTCCTGGGATTCCATGGAGAACTTCTGGATGCCTTCATGGAGCATCATGCTGATCTGCTGACGGCAAAATACTGGCGGGAACTGAAGAACCAGCATACCGCCGGTGACCTGGTCGAAGTGCTGCCCTACGCCCCGCGCCGCTGGACCGAACACAAAGGTCATGGCTATTACCCGGCCACGCGGGATGACTGAACGCTAGCCCGTACCGCCTTTCGGCGCAGCGTTCCGGCCGGCAGACCTGAGTATCAGGAAGCCGACCAGACCCGAGGCCAGTGAACCGATAATAATCCCCAGCCGGTCGGGCCGGGCATAACCTGACCCGCCCTCTTCGAATGCCAGGCCACCGATAAACAGGCTCATGGTAAACCCCACGCCACACAGCAGCGATACGCCATACAACTGCACCATGCTCGACCCTGACGGCAGCCTGGCCACCCCGGTGCGAATCATCACCCAGGCAAAACCGAATACGCCAATCTGTTTGCCCACCAGCAGCCCAAGCATGATGCCCATCGGCACCGGGCTGAACAACAGCGCGAGATTATCTGCCGATACCGGCACGCCGGCATTTGCAAATGCGAAAACGGGCAATACGCCAAAGGCGACCCACGGATGCAAACCGTGCAGCAGGTTGTCCAGCGGGGAGTGCCGCTCGTCACCCAGCGGAATGAACAAACCCAGTACTACTCCGGCCAGCGTCGCATGCACTCCGGATTTCAGCACAGCCACCCACAGCACCACACCCAGCAACAGGTACGGAGTGAGACGCAATACGCCCTTCAGCTTGAGAAACAGCAGCCCGGTCACGGCCATGAAAGCGACCAGCAGTGACCCGAGCGAAAGATTGGAGGAGTAGAACAGGGCTATCACGATGATCGCGCCCAGGTCATCGATAATTGCCAGCGTCATCAGGAACAGCTTCAGTGCAGTGGATGTGTTGCCCACCAGCGCAAGAATGCCCAGCGCAAAGGCAATATCGGTTGCCGTTGGCACCGCCCAGCCTTTCAGCGCAGCCGGATTGTCACTGTTGAGCAGGAAATAGATCAGCGCCGGAACCAGCATGCCGCCGATGCCGGCCATCCCCGGCAATATCACCTGGTCGAGATTCGAAAGCTCACCCACCAGTATTTCCCGCTTCACCTCCATGCCGATCATGAAGAAAAACACCGCCATCAAACCATCGTTGATCCACAAGAACAGCGGCTTGTCGAGATCGAGTGCGCCAATACGAATCTGGATGGGTAAACTCAGAAACTCGCTGTATGCGTCTCCGAACATGGAGTTCTTCATCACGATCGCCAGCGCCGCGGCAATCAGCAGCAATATCCCCCCGGCCGCTTCGAGCCTGAAGAACTCATTGAAGGTTTTCTGAAACATATGCCCCCTGGGAACCGGCGCACGGAAAACCGGCCGGAATGCCGGTGGCCGTCCGCGCGAAAGGCATACAGCCTGTTACCGCTGCACCTGCCGGGGATGCACACCGGACCGGGACAAGATTACCCGTTTTGCTCCCGATGTAATACTCCGGCGAGGTACTGCCGATGTTCCCGGGTAGCTCTTTCCCGGCTCCAGCCAAGATGGCGCCGGGCAGTCTCGATAGCCCGCGGCAGGGCGGAGCGCCCCTGATCGGCACCAAGGCCGGCCATGCACCGCCGCTGCAGGCAGTCGATCATGCCGGTGGCCATCTCCTGCTCAAACGAAAATACGATCTCGGCCGCGACCGCGTGGCTGTAATCGCAGATCGAGGCTGCCAGTTCGGGCTGTACTCGAATCAACTGCAAAACACCTTCGCTGCGGCTGCCGTACACGTCCAGCAAATGCGCCCGCGACTGCGCGGACAGCTGTGGCACCGATTCGAGCCGCTGCGCGGTTTCTGCAAGCGGCTCGGCCGCGCCCGGGAGCGGTTCGCGGTGCGTCGTGCATGCTTTTGCGTTGCGCCCCAGCCGGCGCACGACCCGGTCGACGGTCTCCTCGGCAAGATGCCGGTACGTCGTCAGCTTGCCGCCGATAATCGAGTAAAAACCGCGTGCAAATCTTCTGTGGTGCCTGATGATATGGCGGCGGGTAATCGCCCCCTCGTCCTGCGTGCGCCGGCGCGGCAACGGCCTGACACCGGTATAAGTATAGAGCACTTTTTCCCGGTCCAGCCGTGCGCTTGGAAACACCCGGTTGGTCTCATCGACCAGGTAGCGCAGTTCGTAATCTTCCGCCCGTACCAGGGATGGATCGCCCTCGATGCGAATATCCGTCGTGCCGATCAACAGCAAACCATTCCACGGGATCAGGAAAAACGGCCGGCCATCGCTATCCGCTTCAAGATAACAGGCGACATCCGGCGCACCGGGAAACCTGTCGACAACGATATGCGTCCCCTTCGTGCCGCCGATGTACTGTCGAACCGGCCGCCGCAGCCCCTTCAGCACCTCGTCGACCCAGGGCCCCGCGGCGTTGACCACGACAGGCGATGTCACGCGACGGTGATTGCCGGTCGCCACATCGACATAGCGGACACCCTGTACTTTCCGCCCGGTACTGAGAATCCGGTCAACCTCGCTGTAGGACAGTACATCGGCGCCGGCTTTTTTCGCCGCCAGTATGTTCTCGAACACCAGCCGCTCGGCAAAGGTCACCTGCGCGTCGTAGTATGTAGCCGAGGCAAGCAGGCCGTCGGTATTGATGCCCGGCGCCAGGTCGAGTGTCTCGTTCCGGTTCAGCATGCGATGCCGGGGCAGGGTTTTGCCCACCGACAGCAGGTCATACAGCATCATGCCGGCGGCGATTGTCCAGCGGCCGCGCCGGGCGCCGCGATAGACCGGGATCAACAGCTGCAGCGGATGCACCAGGTGCGGTGCGATCCTGAGCAGGTTTTCCCGCTCATGCAGGGACTCGTAAACCAGCCCGAGCTCAAAATGTTCCAGGTAACGCAGACCGCCATGGATCAGGCGGCTCGACCAGCGGGAAGTCTCGCTGCAAAAATCCCCCTTTTCGAGCAGACAGGTGCGCAGCCCGCGACAGGCGGCATCCCGGGCAATCCCGGCACCGTTGACTCCGCCGCCAATAACGATCAGATCGTAGTCAGTCTGCATATCTTGCCGGCCCGAGCAGGGAGTAGATCAAGGCTACAGTATGCCCGGTGCTCGCGTCGGCAAAAAGGTATCTGGCCCGGTCAGGCCGCTTTGCGCCGCATCCAGCCGAGCAACCCCGGGTCCGACAGAGACTCCCTAGGGCCGGGTTTGTCCGCAGCCATGCACCAGGTATTTGTAACTGGTGAGCTGTTCCGCTCCAACGGGACCGCGTGCATGGACACGGCCGGTCGCAATCCCGATTTCAGCACCCATCCCGAACTCACCGCCGTCTACATACTGGGTCGACGCATTGTGCAGCAGGATAGCGCTGTCGATAGCGTGGAAAAAACGATCCACTACATCCTGGTCGGCCGCGATGATCGATTCAGTATGCCCCGATCCGTAGTGGCTGATGTGATCGATCGCCTCATCGACACCTGCCACGCATTTTACCGACAGTATGGCGTCCAGATACTCGGTGGACCAGTCGTTCTCGTCTGCCACCGTCACCCTGGAATCGATGCCACGGATCGTCGCATCGCCCCGTATCGCACACCCGGCTTCGATGAGCGCATCGGCTACCGGCGCCCAGTGCGTGTCCAGGCATTCCCGGTCGATCAGCAGGGTTTCGGCGGCGCCGCAAATACCTGTTCTGCGCATCTTGGCATTCAGTACGACATCCCTTGCCATCGCCGGGTCTGACGACTTGTGCACATAGACGTGACACAGCCCTTCGAGATGCCCGATCACCGGCACCCGTGCATCCGCCAGTACCCGTGCGATCAGGCTCTTGCCGCCGCGGGGTACGATGACATCGATGTACTGCTGCATTTCGGCCAGCATGCAGCCGACCGCTTCGCGACTGGTCGTCGGCACCATCTGAATGGCGGCTTCCGGCAGCTGCGCTTCCCGCAGGCCGGCCACCAGGCACTCATGAATGGCCTTACTTGAACAAAAACTTTCCGATCCGCCGCGCAGAATCACGGCATTGCCCGATTTCAGGCACAGCGCACCGGCATCGGCCGTCACGTTCGGCCGGCTCTCGTAGATGATGCCGATCACGCCCAGGGGAACGCTCACCCGTTGTATGCACAGACCATTCGGGCGTGTCCATTCCGCAGTCACCGTGCCGATGGGATCGTCCATCGCCGCGATGGCCCTCAGCCCGTCGGCAACAGAACCGATCCGACCTTCATCCAGATACAGGCGATCCAGCATCGCATCGGAAAGCCGTTTTGCCCGGCCGGCTTCCATATCGCGGGTATTGGCTGCGATGATCGCAGCGGACTGTGCGGTAATCTGAGCGGCAGCAGCTTCCAGTGCCCGGCTTTTCTGCCCGGCTCCGGCTCGCGCCAGCAGCGCCGATGCCTCGCGGGCGCCCTGCCCGAGCTGCTGCATCATGGCGCCGATATCGGCCTGGGATGATTGTTCGACCGCGCTCATCAATGATCCATCAGTACCAGGTTGTCCCGGTGAATAATTTCATTGCGCCCACGATAGCCCAGCAACGAACCGATGTCTTTACTTTGCCTGCCCTGGATCACCCGCGCATCCTCGCTGGAATAGGCCGCCAGGCCCCTGGCGATCTCCGTACCTTCGCTGTTGGCGACCACGACGGCATCGCCACGCTGAAACTCGCCTTCAACCATCATGACGCCGACCGGCAACAGGCTCCGCCCCGACATCAGGGCACTTTGCGCCCCGTCGTCGATAATCAGTTTCCCGGCAGGCGTCAATGTACCGGCAATCCACTGTTTCCGGGCCGCAAGGGGCGAGCAGCCGGGAACGAACCAGGTACAGGGTTCGCAGTCTTCGATGGACTGCAGGGGCTGGCCTTGCCTGCCGCTGGCAATGACCGTCGCACAACCGGCCGAGAAACATATTTTGGCCGCCTCCAGCTTGGTCGCCATTCCGCCTGACCCGAACCGGGTAGTCGAAGCGCCGGCGCTGGCCTGCAGCTCCGGGGTAATTTCCATCACCGTCGGGATCAACTGTGCCTCTTTATAATGTGTCGGGTCTTTGTCATACAGACCGGCAACATCGGACAACAGCACCAGGCAATCCGAACTGGTCATCTCGGCAACCCGGGCGGCGAGCCGGTCATTGTCTCCGTAGCGAATTTCCTGGGTGGCAACACTGTCATTCTCGTTGATCACCGGAATGACAGCGGATGCCAGCAGGGTTTCCATGGTATTGCGGGCATTCAGATAACGGCGGCGGTTTTCTGTATCGTCCAGCGTCAACAGGATCTGGGCCACCTTGATGTCGCGCTTGCCGAGTAATTCCTGATAGGCATGCGCCAGCAGGATCTGTCCCGCTGCCGCTGCCGCCTGGTGATCTTCCAGCCGCGAACGATCGCCGCCAAGACCCAGGTAGTGGCGCCCCAGGGCAATGGCCCCGGACGAAACGACAATCACCTGCTGGCCGCGCCGATGCAGACGTACCAGTTCGCCGACCAGCGCATCGAGCCAGTCCCGGTTCATCTGCCCGGTGTCCGGGTCAATCAGCAGGGAAGAGCCGATCTTGACGACCAGCCGGGATGCATCCTGCAGCATGGGTTGCACTTGAACGCCCGTGTCCACCGGCGATGACTCAGATGGTCGCGATCAACACCGGCTGACCACGGGCAATTGCCATGGGTCCGCTGCGAACTACCGCGAGAATATTTGCGTGTGTGCCGATTTTATCGACGAACTCATCGATCTGGCCGCTGGTACCGGTGAGCTCCAGCGTATAATTTGCGGGCGCATCGTCCAGTACCCGGGCACGATCGGATTCAACCAGGGCATGCACGGCATCCTGCGCGCCGTCCGGGATGGTGACCTTCAGCAGCAGCAGTTCCCGCTCCAGGTGGTCGCCCAGCGTCATGTCGGCAATATTGACGACGTCAACCAGCTTGTGCAGTTGCTTGTTGATCTGATTGATCACCTGGTCGGAACCCAGTGTGACCAGCGTCAGCCGCGACAGGGCCGGATCTTCGGTGGGCGCCACACTCAGCGACTCGATATTGTAGCCGCGGGTAGCAAACAACGAGGCAACACGGCTGAGCCCGCCTGCTTCATTTTGCATCAGTATGGAAATGATGTGGCGCATTGTTGCTGGCAGATCCAAAAACGGATCAAAAATTCCTTTAGTTCCAAGTAATTGGCAATAGTGTCCCAGAACAATGGCTATTGCAATACAACAGTATTTATCCGACACTCGAGTCAGGAGTTGGTCGGACGCAGGGCATGCGCTCTGGCGTGGCCGGGGACGGGTCTCTTTTTCAGGGACTGTGTCCCGCATGGACGCGGGACGCAAGCCCCCATGGACGGGTTCACGGCGCGTCCCTGAAAAAGAGACCCGTCCCCGGCCACGCCAGAGCGCATGCCCTGCGTCCGACCAACTCCCGACCCGGCTACCGCCTCGATTCCAAATAGTTTTTTTAACAATACTGTCGACTTTCTACAATGACTACTGCATCACGAGCTCTCGACCCCTCCCGGCATCCACTCGCCGGCAAACGTATGACCGGTTCGGAAATGATTGTGCAGGTACTTGTCGACCAGGGTGTAGACAGAATCTTCGGCTACAGCGGCGGCGCCATTCTCCCCACCTACGATGCCATCTTCCGTCACAATGACGGCAACCGGGACGACCAGGGCAATATTCCCATGCCGCTGATCGTACCGGCCAACGAGCAGGGGGCGGGCTTCATGGCGGCAGGCTATGCCCGGGCCAGCGGCAACGTCGGTGTCGTCGTGGTGACTTCCGGACCGGGTGCAACCAATTGCGTTACGCCGGTTCGCGACTGCCAGGCCGATTCCATTCCTATTGTCGTTATCTGCGGACAGGTGCCCTGTGCGGCCATCGGCAGCGATGCGTTTCAGGAGGCGCCGGTTCCGTCGATCATGGGGTCGGTGGCCAAGCATGTTTTTCTGGTGACCGATCCGCATCGACTGGAAACGACGGTGCGAACGGCTTTCGAGATCGCCCGGACCGGACGTCCGGGACCGGTGGTCATCGATATTCCCAAGGATGTGCAAAACTGGACCGGGGAATTCCAGGGCAGCGGCCTGTTGCCGGTACCCGGCTATCGGCAGCGTATCCAGTCAGTGGTGGAAAACTCGCTGTGCAATGGCGACTGCAAGGAGTTCTTTCAGCTGCTCGGCGCATCGAAACGGCCGCTGATCTATGCGGGCGGCGGTGTCAGCAGCAGGGCGAATGCGAAAGCAATGCGCCGTTTTGCGCAACAGTTCGGCATTCCGGTAACGACCACGCTGATGGGTATCGGCTCCTACGATACAACCGACCCGCTGTCGCTGGGCATGCTGGGAATGCACGGCACGGCTTTTGCCAACTACGCGGTCGAAGACGGCGATTTCCTGATCACCCTCGGCGCCCGTTTCGATGACCGGGTAGCGGGCGTTCCGGAGAAGTTTGCGCCCAAAGCGAAAACGATCGCACAAATCGATATCGATCCGTGCGAGATCGGCAAGGTCAAAACTGCGGACTGGTATCACGTCGGCCTGCTGGACCGGGACCTGACCACACTCTCCAACTACGGTGAAAAGCACGGGATCCAGATCGACCTGACGCAATGGCACAAGGAAATCGCCGAACTCAAGCGTGCCTACGCGCTGGCGTACGACCGGAACAGCGCACTGATTCAGCCTTACTACGTGATCGAAGAGATCAACCGTCATACCCGGGGCGAGGCCATTATTTCCACCGGCGTGGGCCAGCACCAGATGTGGGCGGCACAGTATTTTGACTTCCGGCATCCGCGGCAATGGCTGACATCCGGCAGCATGGGCACCATGGGATTCGGCCTGCCGGCCGCCATCGGTGCCCAGTTTGCCAGGCCGGACCTGCAGGTGATCGATATCGATGGCGACGCCAGCATCCGGATGAACCTGGGCGAACTGGAGACGGTGACGACTTATGACCTGCCGGTGAAGATCGTGGTTCTCAACAACTACGGTGACGGCATGGTCCGCCAGTGGCAGAAACTCTATTACAAGGGGCGCCTGTCGGCCAGTGACAAGTCCCTGCACCGCAAGGATTTCATCAAAGCAGCACAGGCGGACGGCTTCGAATACGCGCACCGCCTGGACAACAAGGCTGACGTGCAGCGTGTTATCAAGGAGTTCATCGACTTTTCCGGCCCGGCTTTCCTGGAAGTCATTATCGATCCGGATGCCTGCGTGTTTCCGATGGTGGGCCCGGGCATGGCTTACGACCAGATGATCACCGGGGACTTTATTGCCAATCGCAACGAGGACCCGCCGGACCCTGCGCCGGAGACACCGGACAGTTCGTCGATGTTCTGACCGGGCCACGCCCCGGTACGAACGTCCGGGTTCTTTTGCGGACCGCCGGGGACACCGGTCACCTGTTCTGAGACCCGCCGTGAACCCATCCATGGGGGCTTGCGTCCCGCGTCCATGCGGGACACAGTCTCAGAACAGGTGACCGGTGTCCCCGGCGGTCCGCAAAAGAACTCTCGTGCAATATTGCCCGATACGGTATCGCACCCGGCACTGGTGGCCGATATTTGCGTCAGCCTTCCATCCGGCTTTCTTCCAGGCTTTCGAGGCCCTTGGCGGCACCTTTTCGGAACAGCAGTGCTTTTTGGCGCAGGAAACGCGTGATCCCGGACAGGCCCATGCGGGATTCGCCCAGTCCGGAGCGTTTGAAAGCATTTTTACCGGCGTCGAAAACTTCGGTAGTCAGGGCGCCGTCGTTGATGCTGATCGCGCCGACATCGATCCGACGGGCAACGAACTCTGCCTGTTCGAGATCGTCTCCGATCACCGATGCGGACAACCCGAATTCGGAATCATTGGCCAGCGCAATGGCTTCGTCGAGCGTCTGATAGGACATGACCGGAATCACCGGGCCGAAAGTTTCCTCTTTGAGCAATTTCATGTCGTGGTTGACGTTGGTAACGACGGTCGGGCGCAGCCACTTTCCGCCACCGTGATGCTCGATGGTACCTCCGCAAAGAATGGTCGCCCCTTTGTCGACCGCGTCGCTGAGATGATCGGCGATGATGGCAGCCTGTTTGTCGAATATCAGCGGCCCGAGTTGCCCTTTGTGAATATCGGGATAGTTAAGTTCCGCCTGCTCCGCCTGGGCGAGGAGTTCAGCGATGAACGGATCGAACAGCGGTGCATGAACGTAGACCCGCTCCAGCGACTGGCAGGCCTGCCCGGTAGCCTGAACCGAGGCACGAAGAACGATGGTTGCAGCCCGGAGTGGGTCGGCAGAAGGCAGAACTACCGCCGGATCCTTGCCGCCAAGTTCCAGGTATGCGGGAATAAAATTCCTGGCGCAGGCTTCGGCGACACGCTGACCGGTTGCCACACTGCCGGTAAAACAAAGGGTATCGACATGATCGATCATCGCCTCGCCGGTTTCGCCGTCGCCGGTCACCAGTTTTACCAGGTTACGCAGCTCCGGAATGGCGTCGATGGAGGCAGTCAGCGGCTCGATGAATCTTGGTGTCACCTCGCTGGGCTTGATGACTACCGCACAGCCGGCGGCCAGTGCCGCGATGGAATCTATCGTCGAAAGCAGCAGGGGGAAGTTCCACGGGCTGATGACACCGACAACCTGGTTGGGCACGTACTGGGACTTGATGCCGATCCCCGGTGTGGCCGATGGACGTTCTGCGGACTCGGTGAAGGCCTGCTCGCCCAGATGGCACCAGCCTTCCACCAGCGCACGCAACGCATTGATCTCGGTCATCGCCAGCAGCCGGCGGCCGGTATCCGTCTCCAGCGCCTCGAGTAACGACCCGGTATCCGAATAGAGATGTTCGACCCAGCTGCGCAGAACCTGTCTGCGGTGAGCAATACCGGCAGCGGCCCATTCAGGTTGATAACGCCTGAGTTGACTGACGATCTGCGCCATCTCGTCATCGCTGCAGACCGTGATCGTATAATCCGCCACGCCGGTACGAGGATTTCGGACCGGCAGTTGCCGACCGGCGCCGGCTTTGCCTACAGATGTCATTGCGATGCTATCAACCGTGGTAAAAAACAGAACTGGATCAGGATGCTGTGCACAAGCTTAGCAAGGCAGCGCACAAACTCAACCGGTTTGATAAAATGTTACCGGCACCGCACGATAAACCGCCCGGCCGGAGTCAAAGGTCCGCCGACGCTGTGTTATCCTTCGGATGCAAGCGTCGCGGCGTGGCCGCAGCCGTTATTGACAACCATGCTTTTACAATCCTCGCAAACCTGCTTTATCAGGTACCCGCTATAAATTGACCAGGAGCAAAGTCGATGTTTGAGTCTCGAATACAGCCGTCAACAGGTCGTGGCCTCTTCCACCCGGTTCCGATCACCGGGCTGATGGTGATTGCCGGCCTTTTTGCAGGAGCGAGCGTCTCTGTCGCGCAGACCGCAATCGAGGAAATCACCGTAACGGCCCAGAAAAGGGAGCAGTCCCTGCAGGAGGTTCCCATCGCCGTTGCCGCCTACAGCTCGGAACTGCTGGACAATGCCGGTGTAGAGGACATTCGTGACCTGACGATACTGTCGCCCAGCCTGATTCTTTCCAGCTCGGCATCGGAAACTGCGGGTACCGTGGCGCGAATCCGGGGTGTAGGCACTACCGGCGACAATGCCGGCCTTGAATCCGCGGTCGCCGTATTCATTGACGGGGTTTACCGTAACCGCAACAACGTAGCGCTGACCGACCTGGGCAATGTCGAACGCATCGAAGTATTGCGAGGCCCCCAGGGTACGCTGTTCGGCAAGAATGCATCGGCCGGCCTGATTCACATCATCACCAAAGGCCCGAACACCGAAGAGTTCGAAGGCTATGCTGAAGGCAGTGTCGGCAACAAAGGATTCGTCCGCCTGAGCAGCGGCGTAACCGGCCCGATACTCGGTGACAAACTGGCTGCCAGCCTCGATGTCACCGTGACCAAAAGAGATGGCTTTGTCGAAGACCTGCTGACCGGTGTGGACTACAACGATCGTGACCGTGTGCTGTACCGGGGCCAGATTTTCAGCCAGCTCACCGACAATCTCGATGTTCGCTTCATCGCCGACTACTCCGATCGCGATGAAACCTGCTGTGCGGCGGTAACCATTGTCGACGGCCCGACCGTCGCCCTGATCAATGCCGTCGGGGGTACGGTTGTCTCGCCTCCCGACCCTTTCGATCGAAAAACGACCTCCAACAAGGAGCGCGGATTCAACCAGCAAGTCGAAGAATGGGGCGTTTCCGCCGAGTTCAACTGGGATCTTGGTCTGGGTACGCTGACATCGATCACTTCATACCGGGACTGGGATGCGGCACGGTCCCAGGATATCGACTATACCAATGCAGACATTTTCTACCGCAGCCCGGGCACCAATTCGAACAGGTTCGAAACTTTCACCCAGGAGCTGCGCCTGGCGGGCGATTCGGGTCCCATCGAATGGCTGGTCGGGCTCTACTATGTTGACGAAACCCTGACACTCAACGATGCGATCCGGACCGGCCGGGACTACGAGGCCTATATCGATCTGCTGTTGGGCGGGGCAACCGGGCTGCCCAATACGCTGTCTTTTTTCAGCGGTATTCCGGCAGGCTCGGTGTTTCTCGATGGCATGGGCGCACAACGCGATTTTTTCGAGCAGCAGGCCGATGCCCTGGCCATATTCACGCATAACAGCTGGCATATGACGGATCAGCTGACGGTCAGCCTCGGACTTCGTTATACCGAGGAGGACAAGGACCTCAATGCCAGTCTCCAGGCAGAGAACCCGGCCTGTAACAGCATGGCGGCCCAGCTCGGCGGACTGATTCCCCCGCCATCCGGCGTGCTGCCCCCGATACCGGTCGCCGGGCTGACCTGTGTGGCATTCTTCAATACCCTGGTAGACGGCAGCTATGCCGGCGACAGAACGGACAAGGAATGGACCGGCACGGTGAATGTCGCCTATGACTTCAACGACGACTGGATGGGTTATGTTTCTTTTGGACGTGGTTTCAAGGCCGGCGGATTCAATCTCGATCGCGCCGGGTTCGGCAATCCGCTGCTGGGGCTGACGCCGTCGGCTGCGGATCTGGAATTCAATGCGGAAATCGTCGACGCCTACGAAATGGGCGCCAAGGGCACGCTGTTCGAAAACCTGTTGTCCGTCAACATTGCCGTGTTCCGTGAAGAGTTCAGCGATTTCCAGCTGAATACTTTCACCGGCATCGCTTTCATCGTAGAAAATCTCGCCGACGTCACTTCCAAGGGCGTGGAGCTGGAACTGGTCGCACATGCTTCCGACCATCTGACAATCACCGGCGGCGTGACCTACACCGATGCCCGCTACGGCAACAACATCAGCAATACAAAGCTTGCCGGGCAGAGGCTTACCAATGCACCGTTGTGGAGCGCATCCGGTGGCGCCCACTACGAACGCCCCATCAGGGGATCTATCGTCGGATACGCAGACCTGAACTTCAGACTGACGTCTGACATGAATACCGGGTCAGACCTCGACGAGGAAAAAGTCCAGCCGTCGTATACCGTTTTCAACGCAAAACTCGGCATCGGCACCGAAGATGGCGCATGGAAAGTGGAACTCTGGGCACGCAACCTGCTGGACAAGGACTACATACAGATTGCATTCGATGCCCCGTTCCAGGGCTCCGGGACCGGCCCGGGTTCAACCCAGTCGTTCAACGCTTTTCTCGGCGACCCGCGAACCTGGGGCGCTACCGCGAGCTTCAACTTCTGAGCCATACTGCTGATTGGGGATAATCCATGGGACTAAATGACGCACTCGCCGACCTGACCGGAAAAATCGATACCGAAGTGCATGTCAGTGACTGGATCACTGTCAGCCAGGAAATGATCAATGAATTTGCCAATGCAACCGGCGATCTGCAGTGGATTCATATCGATCCGGACCGTGCTGCGAAAGAATCTCCTTTCAGGCAGACCATTGCCCACGGTTTTCTGACGCTGTCGCTCTACCCGCGCCTGCGCGGGCTGGTGGACGAGTCCGTACCGATGTTCCCCGGGGTCACCAGTGTCATCAATTACGGTCTCGACAAGCTGCGTTTCCCCAATGCGGTCACCGTCGACAGCCGGATACGGGCACGCTGCCGATTGATGAGCGTCGATGAAATCAAGGGCAGCCTGCAGATCAAGGAGCAGTACACGGTGGAAGTCGAGGGACAGGAGCGGCCTGCCTGTGTTGCCGAGTGCATCATGCGGCTTTATTTTTAGCTGGTGACCCGGTTACTGCTTACAGACCTGAACCGGGAAGTCCTGCGCCTGACCCTGAACCGTCCGGAGCAAAGCAATGCATTGAGCCTGAAGCTGCTGGATGCGCTTCATGAGGCGCTGGAGGAATATCGCCAGGCACGGGAGCTCAAATGCGTTGTGATTACCGCAGCCGGAGAACGGTGCTTTGCGGCGGGCGGTGACCTGAAGTAACTGAATGGCGTCCGGTCGAGAGACGAAGCGCAGGCCATGTCCCGACATGGCCGCCGTGCCCTCGATGCGATCCGGAATTTCCCGCTGCCGGTCGTTGCCGCATTGAATGGCCCGGCACTGGGCGGCGGCGCAGAACTGGCCATGGCCTGCGATGCCCGCGTAGCCGTTCAACATGCCGAGCTGGGTTTCCTGCAGGCCCGGCTCAATGTCACCACCGCCTGGGGCGGCGGTATTGACCTGATCGCCGCCCTTGGTGCCAGCCAGGCACTGAAACTGCTGCTCGAAAGTCGCCGCCTGTCGGCCGAACAGGCCCGTGATCTTGGATTGATCGACAGAGTTTGCACAGCGGACGAAACGCTGGCCGAGTGCATCGATCAGTTCATCCGGCCTTACCTGCAACGGGGCCATGCAGTCTTGCGGGGATTCAAGGCTATCGGTGCGGCGGCCCGTAACCGGCTGCAAGCCCAGCTGTCCGGTCTGGAGGAGACTCAATTCGTGACTACATGGACGCACGGGGACCACTGGGCCGCGGCAGAAGGGGTGCTGAAGAAAAAATAACAGCGCGCCGGGCTGTTGAGCCTGCCCGGCCCAGGGCATGTGAACCCGGCAGCACAATACCTATGGCGATTTTTCCCGACATGCCAGTCGAGAGTTGCCTGCGCCCGTTAGCCGGTACTGCCGGTCCGATGCCCCTTTGGAGGGATGGCTCCCTACGGTCCGCTTTATTCCCTCCAAAGGGGCATCGGACCGGCAGTACCGGCTAACGGGCACAGGCAACTCTCGACGATCACACCTGGGCTTCGCGTAGCTCGCGCCGCAGAATCTTCCCGACATTCGATTTGGGCAGCTCCTTCCTGAATTCAACGAACCTCGGCACCTTGTAGGCAGCGAGACTCCGGCGGCAAAAATCACGGATTTCCTGCTCGCTCAAATCGGCTCCCGGCCTCAGAACGACAAACACTTTCACCGCCTCGGTGGATCGTTTGTCGGGCACGCCGATGCAGGCCGCTTCGATGATATCCGGGTGCATGGTCACGGCGTTTTCGACTTCGTTGGGATAGACATTCAGCCCGGACACCAGGATCATGTCCTTCTTCCTGTCAACGATGCGGAAAAACCCCTCGGCATCGACCACGGCAATATCACCGGTCATGAAATAACCGTCGTCCGTCATGCACGCAGCTGTTGCCTCCGGAGCGTTCCAGTAGGCCTTCATGACCTGCGGGCCCCGAACGCAGAACTCGCCGGGATCCCCGATGGGCACCTCCTGCCCGGCGTCGTCACGCAGCGACACATCGGTATTGGGCAGCGGCAGGCCGATGCTGCCGGTATAAGCAACAATATCCTTGGGATTGGAACAGACCACAGGCGATGTCTCCGAAAGACCGTATCCCTCGAGTATTTCGGTTCCGGTGGCCTTCGACCATGCGGCAGCGGTTGACTCCATAACCGCCATGCCGCCTGCCGATGCCAGCTTGAACGAACTGAAATCCACGCTGGCCAGGTCCGGGTGATCGACCAAGCTCTGGTACAGCGTGTTCACGCCGGTCATCGCCGTAAAAGGCCACTTCTTCATTTCCGCGATAAAAGCGCGGGTATTTCGCGGGTCCGTAATCAATATGTTGTGCCCGCCGATATCCAGGTAGCACAACGCGTTACAGGTCAGCGCATAGACGTGATACAACGGCAGCGCCGTCAGTACTATTTCATGGCCGCGCTCGCTGCTGCCGGTAAACCAGGTGTTGACCTGCCGGACGTTGGCGACCAGGTTCGAGTGACTCAGCGTCGCCCCCTTTGACCGCCCGGTTGTGCCGCCCGTGTACTGCAGGCATGCGGTGTAGTCGCCGGTGAGACTGGCCGGACGTGCATAGGAGCCTGCCGGGACCGCCATGGCCTGCCGAAACTGCCGGGCGGCGGGAATCCTGAACGGCGGCACCATGCGCTTGATATGGCGGATGACAAAATTGACCAGCTGCCGTTTCGGCGCCGCGAGCAGGTCGCCCGCCCCGGTAACGATGACGTGCTCGACGGGGCTGTCGGCCATTGTCTTTGCCACCGTCGCCGCGCTGCTGGCCCATACCACGATTGCCCGGGCACCGGAATCGGCAAGCTGGTGCTGGAGCTCAGGCGCTGTATAGAGCGGATTGACGTTCACCACCACCATGCCGGCGCGCAGAATACCGAACAGTGCAACCGGATACTGCAGCAGGTTCGGCATCATGATCGCTACCCGGTCCCCGACTTCAAGACCCAGGTCGGACTGCAGGTATGCAGCGAAGCGCTTCGAGAGTTCATCCAGCTCCGCAAAGGTGATGGTTCGCCCGAGATTACTGAAAGCGGGCCGCGTGGCGAACTCCTCACAGGAGCGTTCCAGCATATCCATGAGCGTATCGTCGGGATCCAGATCAATGGTGTGCGGGATGTCCGGTGGGTATCGTTTGAGCCAGATTTTCTCCATGCTGGGATTTTCGCCTGTCGACCGGGTGGACGCT
>JAJRXW010000031.1 GCA_024276095.1 Gammaproteobacteria bacterium | reverse complement strand
GTCAAAATGCGACAAAAAGCTGAGGCCGGAAATCATATCCACAAACCCCTGCGGCGCCCATGCGGAGAAGAAATCCAGAACCAGCGGAAACCCGCTCAAAAGGAATACGAAGCAGATTGCAATCGTGATGATGAATGCGATCACCTGGTTCTTGTTCGCTGCGGAGATGCATGAACCGATCGCCAGGAATGCACCGGCCATCAGCAGGCTGCCGAGGTATCCCGTCAGCACCACGCCATTGTCGGGGTCGCCCAGGTAGTTGACGGTGATCCAGACCGGGAATGTCAGCGCCAGGGCGACGGCCGCAAAGATCCATGCGGCCAGGAATTTCCCGATGACCGCCTGTCCCATTGTGATCGGCAGCGTCATCAGCAGCTCGATCCGGCCCGATTGCCGTTCCTCGGCCCAGAGGCGCATGGAAATTGCCGGAATCAGGAACAGGTACAGCCATGGGTGAAAGCTGAAAAAAGGCGCCAGATCGGCCTGACCGCGTTCGAAAAAGCCGCCCAGGTAAAATGTGAAGGTCCCTGTGAGGGCCAGGAATATAACGATGAATACGTAGGCCAGGGGCGTAGCGAAGTAGGCTTTGAGCTCTCGCAGTGCAATGACTTTGACGATGCTCATTGCACAGTCTCCCCGGTGGTAACACTGCGAAATACCTCATCCAGTCGCCCGGATTCGAGATGCAGCTGCTCCAGTGGCCAGCCCTGCTCACGGGCCATGTCGGCGATCGCAGTGACGATCAGGGCGTTGTTCGCGGGGAATGCAGTGACGGACCGTGCCGCCGAATCGGTCTCTACGTGATCGACGTCGGAGAGCCGGCTGATCTGTTCCGCTGCCTGCTCCGGGTTTCCGGATGCCTCGAACTGCAGTGTCACCGCATTGTGATAACGCGAACGCCTGATCAGCGCGTCCGGTGTTTCATCCGTGGTAATTCTGCCATCGGAAATAATGATGACGCGGTTACACAGGGCTCCGACCTCCTCGAGAATATGGGTCGAGATGATGATGATCTTGTCATCGGACATTGTGTTGATCAGGTTGCGGACCTCGTGTTTCTGGTTCGGGTCCAGTCCGTCGGTCGGTTCATCCAGGATCAGCACCTGTGGATCATGCAAAATGGCCTGCGCAAAACCAACGCGGCGCTTGAACCCTTTGGATAACGTGCCGACGGGCTGATCGAGGACCTGGTCCAGGTTAAGTCGATCGATTACATCGTCCATGCGCCGTCGTTTCGCGGCGCCGGACAGACCACGGATCGATGCGATGAAATCGAGAAAGCCTTTCGGCGTCATCTCGTCATAGCACGGTGCTCCTTCGGGCAGGTAGCCGATACAGCGTTTCGCTTCGGTTGGCTGGTTTGCTACGGAATAGCCGCAGATCTCGGCCTGGCCTGAAGTCGGCTGAACAAACCCGGCCAGCATGCGCATGGTGGTGGTCTTCCCGGCGCCGTTCGGCCCGAGAAAACCAAGCACTTCGCCCTGCTGCACGGCAAAAGACAGCTCATTGACTGCCGTGATCGAGCCATATCGCTTGGTCAAAGTCTCCGCCTTGATCATTTCAACTCCATGAGATACGAATCAGGACAGCCTTCCAAACAAGGCTGAGGGCCGTATTTTGCACGGTTGTTTGGCCTATGCAAGAGGCTCCATGAATGTTCGGCGGCCACGCCTTATTAAGTCGGGTCCGTCATCCGGTGCAGGCTCTCCATCGGCATCGATGAGCTGCAAATCGTCGAATCCCAGCTCCTGGAGTCTGGGCTCGATACGGCTGCGATCTCCGACGATCACCCAGACGAACTTCTCGGGATCCAGTGTGGCTGCAGTCGTCTGGATGACTTCCGGGAGTGTCAGATTGTTCACCCGGTCCGCGTAACCGGCCCAGTAATCCGCAGGCAGGTCGAAACGAACCATTTCGCTGGCGGATGCCAGCACACTTTGTGCGGTTTCCCAGCGACCGGGCAGCGACAGCGTGTTGCTGCGCTTGACCACGTCCAGTTCTTTTTCGGTGGGCGGACGTTCTCCGGTCATGTCACGTATCTCGGTGATCAACTCGCGAACGGACTCGGCAGTCTTGTCCGTCTGCACGGGCGCATAGACCATCAGCGGTCGCTGGCCGCGCGCGTCCCGCATGAAACTGAAGGCGCCATACGACCAGTGCTTGTCTTCCCGCAGATTCATGTTGATTCGGGCTGCTGTCATGCCGCCGAGAATATCGTTCATGGCCTGGATGGCCTGTTCCCGGGGGTTGGCTTTCGGAGGAATCAGCTGGCCGCCGAAAATGACCGACTGATCCGAGCCGGGCCGGTCGATAATGTATACGGTTTTGCTGTCCGGCGGATCGATGATGCCGATATTTTTTTCGGGCACGGGCCGGCTTGCCCAGCCGCCGAAGCGTTGCCTGATCATAGGCAGAATTTCCGCCATCGTGGTATCGCCGACGACGACAATAGTCGCCGAATCGGGGTGAAACCACGTATCGTGAAACCGGATCAGGTCCTTCGTGCCGATCGCATTGAGTTCCTCTTCCGAGCCAAGACCGGTCATCGATTGCCCGTAGGCGTGATTCGGGCCATAGAGAAGCCGCGGTACCACTCTGAGTGCCATGGAGATCGGCTGTGTTTTTTCCTGCCGAATCGATGCGAGATAGAGTTTTCGCATGCGTTCCAGCTCATGTTCCGGAAATGCCGGGTTGAGGACGATGTCGGAAAATATCTCCAGCGACTTGTCGAGATTGGACTTCAGAGCGACGAGGTTGACGAAGGAGCTGTCGAGGTTGGACCCGGCGTTCACCTTCGCGCCGAGCATTTCCAGTTGTTCGCTTATTTCCGGGGCGGTGCGGCTGGTCGTACCTTCATCCAGCATGGAAAGAGTGACTGTGGCCGTGCCCGGATTGACCTGCTGATCGGCCGCATAGCCGGCATCGAGGATCAGCGACAGGTTGACCAGCGGCACGGTAGAGCGTTGCGCGACCATGACCGTGAGCCCGTTCGCCAGCTGCGCCCGCTCCATGTCCGGAAAACCGACGGTCAGCGTCCCCCGG
>JAJRXW010000007.1 GCA_024276095.1 Gammaproteobacteria bacterium | reverse complement strand
CATGCCCGCAATCGCCGGACTCCCCGTCAAAACCAGGCATTGTGTGTCCGGTGTCCCCTTTGGAGGGAATAAAGCGGACCGCAGGGAGCCATCCCGACAAAGGGGACAGCGGGCGCGCAATGCCGGACGATTGGCACGATATTCCAGACCGTGATCTGTGGCAAAGCCGAAAAGGCAGCCAGCCCCCGAGGCCAGGTGCCGGGTACTCTTTCCGGCGGATGGCTCCCTTGCGGTCCGCTTTATTCCGCCTACAAGGGTCCCCGCCCCCTGTCCTCTGACATCGGTGGTTGAGTTCGCCTTTTTGGACAGGACGATCGGGCGCTGATGGCGCGATTGGGTCTTGACCGACGCAATGAATGGTATACAACGCCTTGTGATAATATCGCGGCGTTCTTCCGTCTTGGCGAGCGCCGACAATGAGTTTTTCGGTTCCTGATTTTTCCTCCGTCAATGTGCTGGTTGCCGGCGACCTGATGCTCGATCAGTACTGGTTCGGGCCGACGGCAAGGATATCCCCTGAAGCACCCGTGCCGGTGGTACGCGTTACCGAAGCCCAGGGACGTGCCGGCGGTGCAGCCAATGTGGCCGTTAATCTTGCCAGTCTCGGGGCAGGAACCATTCTCACCGGTGTCATTGGCCAGGATACCAACGGCAGTACGCTGCGAAGACTTGTGGAGAGCCACGGGATTGAGTTCGATGCGGTGCAATCGGCAGATCAGCCAACCATCACCAAATTGCGTGTGCTGAGCCGTAATCAACAGCTGATTCGACTGGATACCGAGAATCCCTATTCATCCGCCGATATCGAGCCGGTTTATGGCGTATTGCAAAAGCATATAGGCAATGCGGATGTGTGCGTTTTTTCCGACTATGCCAAGGGCAGCCTGGGACAGGTGCAGCAACTGATCGCACTGTGCCGTGAACACGGTGTCACGGTGCTGGTTGATCCAAAGGGGGCCGATTTCGAACGATACCGTGGCGCCGACCTGCTGACCCCCAATTTCGGTGAATTCGAAGCGGTTGCAGGATCCGTGTCGGACGACGAAATGCTGATCGAACGTGCCGGGAATCTTCGGCACGAGCTGGAACTGAAGGCGTTGCTGGTGACACTCGGCGAGCGGGGCATGCTGGTCGTTTCGGAATCCGATCCGCCGCTGATGCTGCCGGCACGAACCCGGGAAGTCTTCGATGTTACCGGTGCCGGTGACACGGTGATCGCGGCACTGGCGGCAGGGCTGGGCTCGGGAATGGCCCTGGCAGATGCAGCCGCTTTGGCGAACCTGGCTGCCGGACTGGTGGTCCGCAAGATTGGCGTTGCGACCGTGACGCCGTCGGAACTCATGCTGGCGCTGCATGAACACGGGCAGGGAGGGCGAGGACCACTGGAACGGGATCAACTGTGCCGTGTCGTCCGGGAGGCGCAGTCCCGCGGCGAACGTGTGGTCATGACCAACGGCTGTTTTGATATTTTGCATACCGGTCATGTTGCCTATCTCGAAGAAGCCAAGAGTCGTGGCGACCGGCTCATTGTTGCCGTTAACGACGATGCTTCTGTGGCGCGGCTGAAAGGAGCAGGCCGTCCCATCAACCCGCTGGAGGATCGTATGGGGGTTCTGGCCGGGCTGGCGTCGGTCGACTGGGTCGTGCCGTTTTCCGAAGATACGCCCGAGCAGCTCATCACCGAGGTACTGCCCGATGTGCTGGTAAAAGGCGGTGACTACCGGGTCGAGGAAATAGCCGGTGGACAGGCGGTGCTGGAAAATGGCGGCAGTGTCGAGGTGCTCAGTTTTCGTGAAGGGCGCTCGACATCGGCGATTATCCAGGCCATCAGCAAGCTCACATAACAGCACAGCCAAAGCCAGCGCGAGACCGTACCGGTGCGATTTGTCTATGTCATCCTGACCTACCTGCTGGTACCCATCGGTTTGCTGCACCTGTTTTGGCGCAGCATGAGTTCGCCGACTTACCGGCAACGGATCAAAGAGCGATTCGGCCGGGGTGTTGCGCCGGTGGAGCGATCCAGCATCTGGGTTCATGCTGTTTCGGTTGGCGAGGTACAGGCCGCCGCCGCACTGATCCGGTTATTGAAAAAGCGCTACCCGGCCCGGCCCGTTGTGGTGACCACCACCACACCCACCGGTTCGCAGCGTGTGATCGACCTGTTTGGCGATTCGGTGGTGCACAGCTATGTGCCGTTCGATCTTCATACTGCTGTCAGCCGGTTTTTTGACTGGGCGAATCCCGGCCTGGTGATCATCATGGAGACAGAGCTGTGGCCCAATCTTTACCATGAGTGTGGCGTGCGCAAGGTGCCGCTGGTGCTTGCAAGTGCCAGGGTTTCCGTGCGTTCGCCGAAATGGTATCGACGTCTGTCCGTGCTGTTCCGCGAGGCTCTGTCCAACGGCATCGTGATCGCCGCGCATAGCGAGGCGGATGCCAACCGGTTTCGATCGCTGGGTACCGGCTACGAGCGGACGCACGTGATCGGCAATATCAAGATCGATTTCGATCCCGCGCCGGAGATGCCCGCCAGGGGGCGGGCATTCAGGGCGCAGCATGCGCCGGATCGGCCGGTCTGGATCGCTGCCAGCACCCACGGCGATGAGGAGCGGATTTTATTGAGGATACACCGGCAGGTGCTGCAGCGGTTTCCGAATGCGCTGCTGTTGCTGGTGCCCCGTCATCCGGAACGGTTCCAGTCTGTCGCTGCCCTGGTCGCACAGAAAAAAATGACCTGTGTTACGCGCAGCAGTGGGCTCGAGTGCGGCGACGATACTCAGGTCTTCCTGGGCGACAGCATGGGCGAACTGCAGATGTTCTATGCTGCATCGGATGTCGCTTTCGTGGCCGGCAGTCTGCTCCCGATCGGCGGGCACAATCTGCTTGAACCCGCAGCACTGGGTATCCCCGTCATTGCCGGGCCCTATAACTTCAATTCACCGGATATTGCCCAGCTGCTTCAGCAATCCGGTGCGGCGGCCGTGATTTCCGGCGAGCGAGCGCTCGCAGATGAAATCGTTTTTTTACTGGGAGATCCTGAAGAACGAGCCCGCCGCGGCGCATTAGGGAAGTCCGCCATCGAAAGCAATCGCGGTGCGCTGGATCGGTTGATGAAGCTGATCGAGCCTCTGGTTCGTTAAACTTCGCCTGGTGCCGGTGTACAGTTTCTGAAGTTACTGAAGTTGTGTGCTGCGTGCCAGCAAATCCCTGCTGGCACGCAGCACACAACTTCAGTAACTTCAGAAACTGTACACCGGCACCAGGCTTCCTACTTCAGCCAGCTGTCTACTTCTGCAAGATCATTTGCATTCAGCGTGCCCGCAGACAGCTTCAGGCGCAGCACGTTGACGATATAGTCATAGCGGCTGCGCAGGTAGGCAGCTTCTGCTATGAACAGTTTGCGCCGGGCATCGAGTACATCGACGGTTGTTCGCGTACCCACTTCAAACCCGGCTTCGGTGGCTTCGAGTGCCGTCTGAGACGAAGAAAAAGCCTGTCTGAGTGCTTTGACCCGTGCTATATCGGAAATCACCCCGAGATAGGCGTCCCGGGTTTCCCGCTCTGTCTGGCGCGCGACGCGTTCGAGCTGTTCCTTGGCGGCGCGGTGTTGATAGACCGCCTGCCTTACTCTCGATGAGGTCGCACCGCCGCTGTAAATCGGTATCTGCAACTGCAGGGTGATGGAATCCGATACAGACTGGGAATCTGCCGGTGTCAAAGGGGGCAGAGGGAACGGTTCGATCGAAATACTTCGCAGGCCCTTGGTGTCACGGTCGCTGCGCGATGCGATCAGGTCAAGGGTTGGATAGTGTCCGGTGCGCGCAATACTGATATTGTCGCGGCTGATTTCCACGCCGATATCGCTGGACATTAGGGCCAGGTTTCGTTGCAGAGCTACCTCCACCCATTCGTCCGCGTTTGCTGGCTCCGGGTTGAGCAGGGGAATTTCCTTTTTGGGTGCCGAAAGGCTCTCAGGATATTCTCCGGTAATTTCCCGAAGCACTTCCTTCTCATTGGCCAGCGTGCGCTTGGCGGTGATCTCAACGGCAACAGCCTGGTCCCAGGCAGCCTGTGCCTCCTGGACGTCGGTGATGGCGATCAAACCGACTTCGAACCGCTTTTGTGCCTGCTCCAGTTGCCTGCCGATGGCTTCTTTTGCCGCCTGCTCGGTTTTCAGTGTGTCTTCCGCCGCGAGCACATTGAAAAATGCCGCTGCGACCCGGGCCATCAGGTCTTGGGCGGCTGCCTTGTAATCAATATCGGCCCGGGCAACCTGCTTGTCTGCCTGCTTCAGCGCAACCCACTGGTCCCATCTGAAAATGCTTTGTCTGAGTTGAATGTCCCATGAGGTGACATCGTTGTCCGTTTCGAACAGGCTGGTAAAAAAGCCGCCGCCGGGTGCATTGGTCTGGCTGCTGCCGCTGGCCTTGCTGTTTTGGAAGGAGGCATTCGCTACAATTTGCGGCAACAATATTCCGCGGGCCTGCGGCTTCGCCTCCAAAGCTGCCATCCGGGTGGCTTCTGCTTCCCGGAGCAGCGGATCACTGCGCAGAGCGCTTTCATAGACATCCATCAAAGAATCGGCAATACCAGCGTGGCTGATGAGCAGAGCAGCCACACAGACGAGTAATCGAATTGCATTTGTCATAGTTGTTTCCGATATTGAACCCTTCAATGGTGCGGGTATCACAGTCAGTGATCAAGGTCTATCGCTGTGATAGGTATGGAATTCCGGTTCTTCGCATGGAGAGCCGATCTAAAGTATAAACTGTTCCAGCAGCGGTGCATTGGTCAGTGGGGTCAACAGGGTTTCAAACAGGGACCGGCGCACCCACTCCCCGGCGCCGGTACGCTGAACCAGCATGGCCTGCATTACAGGCGCTTGTCCTGCGACCACCCACAGTCGCCCGCCCGGAGCGAGCCATTCCTGGAACCGCGTGTCAAATTCAGGGATCGAACCCGTAACGGCGATTACGTCGTACGCCTGTTTCGGAGCCAGGTCATAGACGTCCCCGGCCGACAGGTCACAATTTCCGATTCCGGCCGCATCCAGGGATGTCGCAGCGTTATCGATGAAGTCAGGATACAGATCGATACTGGTGACCTGGCGTGACAGGCTGGCCAGGCAAGCCGTGAGATAGCCGCTGCCGGTACCTACCTCCAGAACCTCGTCGTGGGGCGTGATGTTGAGGGCCTGCAGGAGCCGGCCTTCGATCCGGGGTTTCATCATGTTCTGGCCATGTCCCAGGGGGATTTCGATGTCTGCAAAAGCCAGCCCCCGGTAGCGTGCCGGTACAAACCGGTCTCTCGGGAGCGTCCGCATCACATCCAGCACTTCGTGATTCAGCACCGTCCAGCTACGGATCTGCTGATCTACCATATGATTTCGGGCGATTTCGGTTTCCATTTCGGTTCGCGCGTTGCTCTGGCCACCGCGCAGGTTACGGACTTTGCAGGACATTGACAAGGTGAGCCGGATTATGGTGAATCGCTACGGAAGCTGCGGCCTCCATAGGCTATGCTACGCAGTATATGTCGGTCTTTACAGAGTCCTTTTTCTCCTGTGGCCAGGTCACAGCAGAGCCGGGCGATAATAATAAAATGATCGGCGCTCGTTCCTTCCATTGTGATGCTCATGAACGATATCTGGCTGATTAGTGCGCTGGTAGCAGCCTTTCTGGGGCTTGGCCTGCTGTGCCTGTTCTGGGGCTTCCGGAAACGCCGGTATGCCCGGGAAATCAATGCCTTATACGAGGAGATCGTTGATGCCGCCGAGAATGCGGCATTCGGGAAACGCATCGGTGGATTGCAGGGGCCGCCGGAGCTGGTCGAACTGGGCGAGACCATCAACCAGTTGTTCGATGCCCTGCACGCAAAGGATGAGCAAATACGCCAGCGAGAAGCGCTGTTTCCCGATCTGGTCAATACCATGCCTGAAGTGGTCGTTGTGCACGGGAAAAACATTATCTTTGCCAACCGGGTTGCAGCAGGATTGCTCGGAGTGACACCGGAACAGCTGACCGGCAAACCCTTTGTCGATATCGTTCGGCCGGCCTACCGGGCCATGATGCGCAAGTCCATCGACAAAAGGCTGGCCGGCGAGCAGGTTCCGGACAAGTATGAGATACAGCTGATCAACGGAAACGAGCGGGGGCTGTGGTTTGAGGTCACTTCCGGGTTGATCAATTATCGTGGCCAGGCTGCCATTCTTTCCATTGGCCGGGATATCAGTTATCGCAAGAGCATCGAGGCCAGCCTGGGCCGCAGCAAGCACCAGGCACAGGTGACACTGGAGTCGATCGGCGAAGGTGTCATTACAACCGATACTCATGGGCTCATTGACTACATGAATCTTGCTGCGGAGAAGTTGACCGGTGT
>JAJRXW010000293.1 GCA_024276095.1 Gammaproteobacteria bacterium | reverse complement strand
GCGCACTCCGGATACCTCCATTGGCTGGCCATCGATCACTTTGGGCTTGTACCTGAATTTATAGGCGGCCTGTACGGCAGCCTTGTCGAATATCGAATGAGTGGATTCAACGACAAATGCGTCCCGCACGTTGCCCATTTCGGTAATCGTGAATTCGACGATCACGTCTCCCTCGAGCTCCCTGGCAATTGCTCGCCTGGGGTACACCGGCTGTACTTTTACGATAGGCAACGGGTCACCGTCCATGATGGAATTACCGCGCCGGGGTGTCAGCTTCAAACCGGTTGGCAGTAACGATTCGGTCAGGCCAATAGCGATATAGTCCGATTCTCCATAGGTATACGGCTGCACCGCGGGCTGTGGTGGCGGGTCCTCGGGCCTGTCCGGCGGATCGATGGTTGCAGGGGGTGCGGGGTTCTCCTTTATCCGTACATAGCCGAGAAACCAGTCATCCTCGATGTTCGTGCCAACCTTGAACTGTCCACTGGATATCAGTACCTGCATCAGCAACAGCAGGCCGAAAGTAATCGTTGCGCCTGCACCAATCGATGTTGCGTATCTTTTGATCATAGGAATCACCTCGTCCGGTTATTGATATGGCGTTATTCAATTCATAATACCTTGAACAACGAGGCATAAAGATTACTATACATAGAACCACAAAGTATATATTGAAATACCTTGAACTAAAAGGTATACTGGTACCACAGTTCGGCGCAGGTTACGGGTATATCAACACATGGCACAATCGAATCCTCCCTTCATGAACGGTGTTCCCGAGCTTCTGGTGCTGCGGCTCCTTTCCCGGCAACAGATGTATGGTTATGAACTGGTCAGGAAAATTCGACTGGCGACCGGCGAGGCGATTACGCTGGGTGAGGGAGTTGTCTATCCGGTCCTCCACGGGCTTGAGCAGGCAGGCGCGCTGAAAGCCAGACGCAAGGCCGTGAAGGGTCGTACACGTGTCTATTATTCGGTGACCGCCAAGGGGAAAAAGCGCCTTGACGGGCTGGAAAATCACTGGGACAGGATCCAGAAAGGCGTAGACTCGGTGCCGGGGAGTACTGCAAATGCGAGACAAACCGTTTAGGGATCTCCAGGCTCAACTGCTGCACGGTGGCGTTCAGCTGCGGCATGTCAGTCGTATTGTCGCAGAGCTCCAGGACCATTTTTGCGATCTTGAAGAAGAGATACTGCAGGGCGGCGCTACTGCAGAGCAGGCTTCCGCCCAGGCAGCCAGAGAGATGGGAGACCTGCAGGAAATTGCAGCGCAGTGGCTGGCTATTCCGGAACTCAAGTCTTTCCTGTACCGCTGGCCATGGATGACTGTCGTGCTGAGACCATTGATAATGGTTTCACACGCGTTCGTTGTACCGGTTCTGGTAGCGGCAGAGAGGGGATCGTTGATCGCCAGATGGAGTCTTTCCGGCTGTCTGGCGGCTGTTTTTACCGGTACATTGCTCTTTTTGCTGCAATGGCTGTATGCGGGTTCGCCGGGTTGACCGGGTCTTAGCGCTGTTTGGCAACCAGCCGGTCGAGCTTTCCGGCCCGCTCAAGTGCCATCAGATCATCCGCCCCGCCGACATGCACACCTTCAATAAATATCTGCGGTACGGTATGACGCCCCGCGCGTTCCAGCATCTCGGCGATGTTGGCCCGCGTGACCTTGATCTCCGTATACTCGTATCCTTTTGACTTCAGAAGGGATTTTGCCTGGTAACAGTAGCCGCACCAGGGCTTGGTATAGATCTCGATTTGCGCCATATATTCGGTATCGCTTCCATCCGCAGCCGGGATGTTAATCGGCTTCCTGTGTTTTTTTCGATTCTTTTTCTGATGACGTATCGGTACTCCCGGGAGCTTCGCCTTTAAGCACGGCAACCTGTTCCTTGGTTACAGGCACGAATTTTCCCAGCCCGCAGGAGCCCAGCTCGGTAAACCCGTCGCCCCCGCTCAGACGCAGTACTGTAATGGTATCTACATTGCACAGCTCGT
>JAJRXW010000292.1 GCA_024276095.1 Gammaproteobacteria bacterium | reverse complement strand
TGATGGGCCTGCTGCCCGCAGATATCGACCAGTTGCTGGCCCAGCTCCCGCAGGCTTTGCATGGCGACCGCACGGCCGTTGATATAGCCGCGTGAGCGGCCTTCACTGGTGACGATACGTCGCACGATACACTCATCGCCGTCATCGAGATCGCTTTCCCGCAGCCAGGCCTGCAGGTCCGGCCTGTTGTGCAGGTCGAACGAGGCTGTCACTTCGGTGCGTGGTGCACCGGTTCTGACTGCCTGGCTGTCGGCGCGATCCCCCAGCGCCAGTGCGAGCGCATCGACCAGTATGGACTTGCCGGCACCGGTTTCTCCGGTCAGTGCGCTGAACCCGGATGCCAGGTCTACGGTGACCTCGTCAACAACGGCCAGGTTGCAAATGTTCAGCTGGGTCAACATACGGGAAGATGGTTTCAGTTCCTGTTGCGTACGCGGGAATCGTGGCCCCAGTGGAGTTTGCTGCGCAGGATCTGGAAGTGGTCATAGCCAGGCGGATGGATCAGGGCGACGCGCTCTCCGGCGACGCTCACGCGAATGCTGTCGCCGCCTTCTATCCGGCCGATCACGGTGCCGTCGCAACTGACCTCGGCGTTGGGGGTACGTTCGCTGAGCAGCCGGATTTCGGTGACATAGCTGGTGGGAATGATAATCGGCCGGTCACTCAGGGTGTGCGGGCTGATTGGCGTCAGCACGATGGCCTCTAGGCCCGGTTCCAGGATGGGGCCGTTACAGCTCAGTGAATAGGCGGTGGAGCCGGTGGGGGTGGCGACGACCAGGCCGTCGCCGCGATGCGTGTTGACGAAGCGGCCATCGACATAAGTCTGGAATTCGATCATGCGCCCGGTATCGTGCCGTTTGACGACCACGTCGTTGAAGGCCAGGCTGCACGCGGTCACTTCGTTGCCCGAAATGATTTCTGCCCGGATCAGCATACGGCTTTCGTCAACGTAATTGCCGCAGAGAATTTCGTCGAGGTGGACCAGCATTTCATCCGGGCTGATGTCTGCCAGGAAACCCAGTCGTCCCCGGTTGATCCCCAGCAGCGGTATCCCGGTGCCGGCAATGAGCCGGGCAGCATAGAACATCGTACCGTCCCCGCCGATGGCGACGATCAGCCCGGCGTTGCTGGCCAGCTGGTCTTCGGGCAGGCGTTTGGCGACCCCGGATACGGCGTTTCCGTTCACGGTATCGGCGACCAGTACCTGTACGCCCTTGCCGGACAGATAGTCCGCCAGTTGCCGCATGGTATCCAGTACCCTCTGGTCGCGGTGGTTGCCCATCAGGGCGACAGTCGAGAACTTTATGTTCATTGGATCCTTACTTTAACCTGTCGGTGCTTGACACGTCTCGTGTCACGTTGCTAGCTTGAGGTGTTCCCAGATTACAGTGATCGCAGCAACTTGAACAATGTCCGGCTCCCATCCTGATGCACCGACCGAAAGAGCAGGGCGCATACTGCGGGCGCTGATCTATAACTATATCAAGGGCGGGCAGCCGGTGGGCTCGCGAACGCTGTCCAGGAATACCGGGCTGACGCTCAGCCCGGCGACGATTCGCAATGTGATGTCCGATCTGGAAGAGCTGGGCTTCGTCGTCTCGCCACATACCTCGGCCGGGCGGATCCCGACGGCCAAGGGCTACCGGTTTTTTGTCGACACACTGGTGAAGCTGCAGCCGCCGGCGATTGGTGAGGTCAGCAGGATTCAGCACCAGATCGAGGACGATGCCGGCGGGGACGCCAGGACCATTGCCGAATCGGCATCCGCGGCGCTGTCGTCGCTGACCAATCTGGCCGGTGTGGTAACGATTCCGAAACAGCCCCATACCACCCTGCGACAGCTGGAGTTTCTGCCGCTGTCCGACAGGCAGGTGCTGGCGATCCTGGTGATCAACGACAAAGAGGTCGAGAACCGGATTCTCCAGATGGACCGGGATTACAGTTCCGATGAACTGCAGCGGGCCGCCAATTATCTGAACGCCAGTTTCGGCGGCAAGGATCTCGGCGAGGTGCGTGCGCATATCCTGGCCGAATTGCGCAGTACCCGGGAAAGCATGAATCAGTTGATGATCGATGCCATCAACATAGCCCAGAAAGCGCTGGATACCGATCTCGATACCAAGGCTTTTGTCATCAGTGGGGAAACCCGCCTGATGGGCTTTGAAGAACTGTCGGATATCGACAAGCTCAAGCAGCTGTTCGAGGCCTTCGGGCAGCAGCGGGATATCCTGCACCTGCTGGATCGCAGTATGTCCACCGACGGGGTCCAGATCTTTATCGGGGAGGAATCGGGGTACGAGATCCTCGATGAATGCAGCGTAGTAGCAGCACCTTACCGGGTAGACGACGAAACCGTCGGTGTACTGGGAGTGATCGGCCCTACCCGGATGGCCTACGAACGGGTGATCCCGATTGTCGACATTACCGCAAAATTAGTCGGCGCCGCCTTGAATTCCAACCGCTAGACCCCAGATAAGCTGTTAGATGAGGTTGCAGCGCTCCTGGATCGGCAAGGGAGAGACGCTGGATGCCATGCTGTGCATTGGAGATCTCGATGGCGATCAAAACCGGGAACCAGGCTGAGGAGATGGATGCCGTGGGGCAGGACGACACACACGAACAGAAAAAAGAAGCGCCGGAGCGGGTAGAGCCGGCGGTGTCCGGGCAGGATGATTCCGCCGCAGCCGATGAACAGGCAGATCAGCAGCCGGGTGAACGGCCGGAGACCCTGGAAGAGGCGCAGGCACGCGCGGAAGAGAACTGGAACAAGTATCTGCGCGTAACCGCGGAAATGGAGAATATCCGCAAACGGGGTGCCCGGGAGCTGGAATATGCCCGGAAATACGGCGTGGAGCGGTTTGCCCGCGAGCTGCTGACGGTGCTGGACAGTCTGGAGATGGGGCTGGAGATGGGCCGTCAAACGGGTGCAGAAGGCAGCGGGGAATCCGGGGCTTCGGTGGAAAGTTTGCTCGAGGGCAAGAAGGCCACGCTGAATTTGCTGCTGGCCGCGATGAAAAATTCGAGATCGAAGAGCTGGATCCGGAAGGAGAGGTATTCGATCCGCAGTTGCATGAAGCAATCAGTACGCTGCCGTCGGATACCGTTGAACCGGGGTCTGTGGTGACGGTGGTTCAGAAGGGATATCGAATTTACGATCGGTTGCTGCGCCCGGCACGAGTGATTGTCGCAGCGGAAAAGGGTTGATTCTTTGCCGGGAACACCCCATTTAAAGACTTAAGAGAATTTTGATTTGACGTTTGATTGGAGAATCCAATGGGCAGAGTGATAGGTATTGATCTGGGCACCACGAATTCCTGCGTAGCAGTGATCGATGGTGATCAGGCGAAAGTGATAGAGAACAGCGAGGGCGATCGGACCACACCGTCGATTGTCGCGTTTACGAAAGACAACGAGATACTGGTGGGGCAACCCGCCAAGCGTCAGGCCGTGACCAACCCGGACAACACCGTGTTTGCGGTGAAGCGGTTGATCGGCCGTCGTTTTGATGACGCCGTCGTACAGCGGGATATGGAAATGGTCCCCTATAACATCGTCAAGGCCGACAATGGTGACGCCTGGGTCGAGGTACGGGGCAAGAAAATGGCGGCGCCGGAAATATCCGCCCGCATCCTGATGAAGATGAAAAAAACGGCCGAAGACTATCTCGGTGAAGAGGTCACCGAGGCGGTGATTAC
>JAJRXW010000291.1 GCA_024276095.1 Gammaproteobacteria bacterium | reverse complement strand
GCTGTTGCCAGACGGCATAGTCCGCATACTGCAGCGGCAGCGGCATGAAGTCCGGCAACTCGTCCTGAACAAAGGCGTTGTAGGCCACACTCAGTTCGTTCAACAGCACCGACATCGACCAGCCATCGGAAACGATGTGATGCATGACCAGCAGCAATACGTGTTCGATATCCGACACGCGCAGAATATGCACGCGCAGCAACGGGCCTGCACCAAGGTCGAAAGGCAGACCGATCAGTTCCCTTAACCTGCCCGTGACCGGGTTCCCGGCCGGGTCGCCGTCCACGTCGATCGACTCCGTGCACACCGGAATCGACGGTGCATCGATAATCACCTGCGACGGCATCCCGGAATTCGCTGCGAATACCGTGCGCAATACCTCATGACGCTGCACAAGAACCGCCACGGCATGCTCCAGCGCGGCAACATCCAGCGGCCCGTGCAGCCTGGCAGCCCAGTGCAATGTATAAGCCGAGCCACCCGGTTCGAGCTGATCCAGGAACCACAGGCGCTGTTGGGGCCAGGAAGCCGGTATCGCTTTTTCGCTGCACCGGGAAACTTTTTGCAGGGGCACATCCGTGTCCGGAGCACTGGGTGCGAATGCATCGCGGCCAAGCTCGGCGGCCAAAGTGGCAACCGTCGGGCACTCGAACAGGCTGCGCAGCGGCAGGGCGGCATCCAGTACATCGCGAATCCTCGCTACCAGCCTCGCCGCCAGTAATGAATGCCCTCCCATGGCAAAAAAATCGGCGTGGACACTCACGGCCTCCAGATCCAGTATTTCACCGAACAGGCTGCACAATGACTGCTCCAGCAATGTCCGCGGCCCGGTAAAATCGCCGCCGGTCCGGTCGGCCCTGGCGACAGTCCTGGCGAGAGCCGGCAATGCCTGTCGATCGAGTTTGCCGTTCGGTGTCAGCGGCAGCCTGTCCAATACCGCTATCGCCGACGGCACCATGTAGGCAGGCAGGCGGGTCTTCAGCATGCCGAGTATCCGGCCGGTGTCGATTGTCCGGTGATCCGACGCTTCCAGGCAGGCGATCAGGCGATCATCATCGGCAGCAACCGCAGCCACTGCAATCCCGTCGACCTGGTGCAGCACCGCTTCGATTTCCGCCGGCTCGATGCGAAAACCGCGGATCTTGATTTGCCCGTCCAGCCTGCCCAGTAACTCGAAGTTGCCGTCGGAACGAAACTTCACCCAGTCTCCGGTTTGGTACATGCGGGCGTTCGCCTGCCCGCTGAAAGGATCGCTGCAGAATTTCCCGGACTGATCCGGATCATGCAGATAACCGCGTGCAACGCCTTGCCCGCCGATAAACAACTCGCCGGGCACACCTGCCGGGACCGGCTGCCGGAACCGGTCGAGCACGTAAAAACGGGTATTGGCAAACGGCCGTCCAATCGGCACCTGGCCCCGCCCCGGCAAATCGGCCGATGCTTCAAACCAGCTGCTGTCGATGGTCGTCTCGGACAGACCATAGGAATTGATCACCCGCGCATCGGGCCGGCAACAGCCGGCCAGTTCGTTGTACTCGCCGCCATACCAGGCATCCGACCCGACGATGACCAGCCGCATTCGGCGCAGGTCTGCGCCGGAAGTTTTCATGTATTCGATCAGCGGCCGAATGACCGCCGGCACAAACTCTGCGCAGTCAATGCGCTGTTCCGTGAGCAGGGCGTGCAACGCTTCCGGCTCGAGCAACACCGGGCGCGGACACAACACCAGTCGTGACCCCGAACACAGCGCCCGTACCCAGTCACCCGTGAACACGTCGAACGCCATGCCGGCCATTTGCAGGTGACTTTCCGCCGGTACCAGTTCGTAGACCGTCTCCCAGGCGCGGTAGACGCCGATCAGGTTGCCGTGAGTCACCATGACACCCTTGGGTTGCCCGGTGGAGCCGGAGGTATAAACGACATAGGCCAGGTCATTGCAGTCGACCGGCAGCCCGAGTGGTTCTGCGGTGTATTGCCTGGACCCGGACAACTGCGGCTCGACGATATCCAGCTCGATCCGCATAATTGCAGAACGTTGTGACGGGCCGGGAATATCCGAGCGGGTCAGCAGCACCGGTACTTCCGCATCGTCGACCATCAGGGCCAGGCGACCCGCAGGATAGTCGGGGTCCAGTGGCAAGTAAGCGCCCCCGGCCTTGAGCACGGCCAGTATGGCGACCAGCAATTCCGCCGAACGTTCGAGGCATATCCCGACCCTGACTTCCGGCGCCACACCGCGCGTGGCCAGGTAACGGGCCAGCCGGTTCGAGCGCCGGTCCAACTGGCCGTAGGTCAGCCGCTGCCGGCCGCAGACGACCGCTTCTGCATCGGGCCGGCATGCAGCCAGTCGCTCGAACAGCCCGTGCACCGTTTCACGAGGCAAGGAAACAGCACCGGCATCCGGCCCGTTCCAGTGGTCAAGCAGCAGCTGTTGACGCTGCGCTGTCATCAGCGGCAACTCCGACAAACGCCGCTGGGGATTTTTTACCACCTCGGCCAGCAGCGTTTCATAATGATCCGCCAGGCCGGCGATGCTTGTCTCGTCGAACAGGTCCCGGTCATATTCGAATATCAGTTCCAGTCCGTCGGCATGTTCGCCGACAGACAAAGTGAGATCGAAACTGGATACACCGTGATCTTCGAGCCGCTCTATCTCGAACAAAAGTCCGCCGGCCGTGCGACTGCGATCCGCGAACTGCACGAGGTTGAACATCACCTGAAATACCGGCGCATGGCTGAGGGTCCGGTCAGGGGCCAGCCGGTCGACCAGTTGCTCGAATGGCAGCTCCTGGTTGGCCCAGGCCTGCATGGCCATCGGCCGGATGCGCCGCAACAGTTCGTCGAAACGGGGGTCGCCGGACAGATCGGTGCGCAGCACGACCGTGTTGATGAACAGGCCGACCAGCCCCTCGACCGAGCCGTGTACCCTGCCGGCAACCGGCGTGCCGACCAGCAAATCTTCCTGGCGGGTATAACGCTGCAGCAGAACCTTGAACACCGCCAGCATCACCATGAACAACGTGCATCCGGATGCCCTGCCCAGCGCGGCCAGTGCACCGGCTGACTCGCTGTTCACCGACCGCCAGACCCAGGCGCCCCGGAATTTCTGTTCCTGGGGTCTGGGGTGGTCGGTCGGCAGTTCGATGGCAGCCGGCGCATCGGCCAGTTGCCCCAGCCAGTAATCCATCTGTGCCTGGATACGATCGTGCTTCAGCCACTGTTGCTGCCAGACCGCGTAGTCGGAATATTGACACGGCAGATCCGGTAACGGCGCCGGATTTCCCGTGACAAAACCGTCATACAGTCCGGTCAGCTCCCGGAAAAAAATCGCGTTGGACTCACCGTCGGTAATCATGTGATGAATCACCACCGACAGCAGATGCTCGTCGGCACCTGTCCTGAGCAAAGTCAGGCGCAGCAGCGGACCCTGCTCGAGATCGAACGGCTGCCTTGCCAGCTGAACGAGCCGCCGCCGGCACGCGGCCGCGGAACGATCCGGGTCATCTTCAAAGTCGACAGGAACAGTCAGCTGTGCGGCAATCCGCTGGTATGGTTTTCCCTGCCGGGAAGGAAAAGTGGTTCTGAGCACTGCATGGCGCGCAACCAGCGCATCCACGGCGCGCTGCAGGGCGATGCGATCGAGCCTGCCCCGCAGCCTGATCGGCCAGGCGATCGAATAAGCAGGGCTGCCGGGATCGAGCTGATCCAGAAACCACAGTCGTTCCTGGCCGGACGACAACGGACAGTCCCCGGTATGTCCCAAAGCCACCGGCCCGGTCTCCGCCGGGCCGGACCCCTCGTTGGCCAGCAGTGCATCGACTTCCGCAGCCAGCGCCGCGATCGTCGGCTTATCGAAAAACCGCGCCAGGGTCAGATCGACACCGAACTCCCCGACTACCCGGCTCACCAGTCGAATCGCCAGCAGCGAATGCCCGCCGCTTTCGAAAAAATCGCTGTACACCCCCGGCTGGCCGGTATGCAGCAGCTCCTGCCAGAGCAATGCAAGCCTGCGCTCGGTATCGGTCCGCGGCGGAACGCCCGGAACATCTTCCCGCCGGTCATCGTCCAGCGCCAGCAATGCACCGTGATCGACCTTTCCGCTGGGCGTGAGCGGAAAAGAATCGACCGCCGTGATCGCAGCAGGCACCATGACCGGCGGCAGGATGTCCTGCAGGTAAGCGCTCAATTCGCCGGTATCCGGCGCGGTCGTCCTGCCGGTGACGAATGCCACCAGCTTCCGGTCGCCGGCGCCGGTGTCCCTGAGCATCGCCGCAGCATTCGAGACGCCTGCATGACGGCACAATGCCGCCTCGATCTCACCGGTCTCGATACGGACACCACGCAGTTTGACCTGCCGGTCCCGCCGCCCGAGGCATTCCAGCGTACCGTCAGGCAGAAAACGGGCCAGATCGCCGGTCCGGTACAGTCGCGCTCCCGGAGTACTGTCGAACGGATGATCGACGAACCGCTGCGCCGTGAGTTCCGGGCGCTGCCAGTAACCCTTGCCAACACCAACCCCGCCCACGAACAGTTCCCCCGTCACGCCGGCAGGAACCGGTTGGCGGTGATCGTCGAGCACATAGGCCTGAACATTGGCGATTGGCCTGCCGATCGGCAGACGCGCAGGCATTGCCGTGATCTTTGTCGTGTCAAAACAGGAGACATCCCAGATTTCGGACGTGCCATAGGTGTTCAGGAGTCGCGCGCCGGGCAACAGCTTGCGGAAACCTGCCAGCAGCTCAGGCGCCAGCGGCTCGCCGCTGCTGATCCAGGTATGCACCGGGTGCAGCTTCGACCGCAGGGCGCGGGGGGCTTCCAGCACCGTCTGCAACATCGAGGGCACCATCACCAGGTGCGTCACATGCCGGTCCGCGATGATGTCGAGCATGCCGGACAGATCACGCTCGTCCGGAATCGTCACCAGCGGCACTCCATGGATCAGCGCGCCGAAAATCTCCCATACGGAATCGACAAAATTCAGGCTGGTTCGATGTGCGAATACATCCGTGGCACTGAAATCATACTGCTGCCACATCCAGTGACAGCGGTTCACTGCACCTCGATGCGAACCGACGGCCGCTTTCGGCTGGCCTGTCGAACCGGAGGTATACAACAGGTACGCCGGATCGTCCGGATGGCCGGTCACCTCCGTGTCCTGCTGACCGATGTCTGCCGGAATGGCATCGAGCAGCGATCGCGTTACCAGCACGGTAACGCCGGAGTCCTCCAGCATGAACCGGCGGCGCTGCTCTGGATAAGCCGGATCGAGCGGCACATAGGCCGCACCCGTCTTGAGCACCGCCAGCAGCGCCGCTACCGAGTCGGCGCAACGCGGCAGGCAAAGCCCGACAAAGTCGCCCCGGGCAACGCCCAGCGTTTGCAGATAACGGGCGATCCGGTTCGCCCGCCCGTTCAGCGTGGCATAGCTCCAGCGCTCGTCGCCGCACACGACCGCCGGCGCCCCGGGCGAACGGCGAACCTGTCGCTCGAACAGGCCGTGCAGGGTCTCCCGGTCAGGATAGGCGGCCCGGGTAGCGTTCCATTCCACGACCATGCGGTGATATTCCGCATCCGGGAGCATCGACAGCCGGGATATCGGCCGATCTGCATCGCGGGCAATATCCCCGGCAATATCCCGAAGCAGGGCCTTGAAGTGCCCCGGCATGGCCTGTGCAAACCAGTCGTCGAAAAGCTCGGTCGAATAACCGAAGAACCCCGACAGGGGCCGATCCGGACCATGATCGGTGATCGAACATTCGAGCTCCCAGTAGGAAATGCGATCGGCATGGGTCTCATCGAAGCCGAACGACACATCGCCGACCGATTGTTCCGGAACCTCGCCGGACTCGAACAAAAACAGTATCTGGAAAAGCGGGTGTTGCCCCGAACGACGATCCGGATTGAGCGCCTGCACTATTTTCTCGAACGGAACGTCGCGATGCTGGATAGCCAGCAACGTTGCCTGTCGCTCCCTGCGAACCAGCTCCGCAAAAACGGGATCGTCTGCGGTCGAATTGCGCAACACGACATTGTTGACAAGACACCCCACCATACGCTGGTACGCGGGCCGGTCCCGTCCGGTAACCGGGGACCCGATGGCAATATCGTCCTGGTTCGAGTAACGGCGCAGCAACACCCGAAAGGCCGCCAGCAGGGTCATATACAGAGTAGCGCCCGAACGCCTGGCCAGCTGCCGCAAACCCTCTGCAACGGCCGGTTCCAGCTCGAACCGGATGCGCCGCTGTATTCCGGCAGATCCCTGGCGCCGCTTTTTCGGCAGGGCAACTTCTCCGGGCATCCCGTCCAGCGCCTCGCGCCAGTACTGCAGACCCTGCTGCTGCCTGTCCTGGCTGCAGTCCATCTGTTGCCGGGCGACGTAATCGGAGTATTGCGCACCAACCGGCCCGAGTTCCGGAATCTCCCCCCGGCTGTGCGCTCTATATATAGAGACCAGTTCATCGAAGACCACACGAACCGACAGGCCGTCCGCCACCATGTGGTGTGCGGTAACCAGTAATATGCGTTCTGTTGCCGACCGCCTGAGCAAACGGCCGATGAACAGCGGCCCGGTCGTCAGGTCGAACGGCGTCTGAATCGCTTCTGCCGCCACGACATCCGGTTCGAGCCCCTCAACCGCGGCCAGCTTCACCGCCTCGAACGTTTTGATCGTCCTGCACGGTCCGTCCTGCGTATTGTGGAAAACGGTTCGCAGGGACTCGTGGCGTTCGAGCACCGCATTCCATGCTTTCTCGAGCGCCGCCTCATCGACCGGACCGCAAATCCTGATCTGGAACTGCTCGTTCGCTCCCGCGTACCCTGCATGCAGCGTATCGAGAAACCAGAACCCCTGCTGCGCCGGGGACAATGCCGGCGTCTTTCCGGCATCGATCGCTGCAACCGCTTTTCGATGATGCTGCCTCAGGTAGCCGGAAAAAGCGGCAATCGTTGGCGAATCGAAAAGCGCGACCAGCGTCACGCTGTCATTCAACAGGCGCTGCATATCGCCGGTCAACCGGACTGCGCTGAATGAATCCCCGCCAAGATCGAAAAAATTGTCGTGAATGCCGACACGATCCACACCCAGCACAGCGGACCACAGCCCGGCCAGTTCCTTCTCCAGATCGGTACGCGGCGCCGTGTAACCGGCCGCCAGCCGGGGACGCTCCGGCCCCGGTGCAGGCAGGGCCGCTCGATCCAGTTTCCCGTTCCGGTTGAGCGGCATGGCAGCCATGAACACCCATGCCGAGGGCACCAGGTACTCCGGCAACCGCTCGGCCAGCCAGGCACGCAGATCCGTCACGGACGGTACCTGGCGGTTTCCGCTGACGTCATGTTTTCCGTCGAGACCGGCCAACAGGCGCCGGTGAATTTCGGTACCGTTGAGCCGGGTTTCCCGGTGGCAGGTCGTATAGGTCAGCTGCCCGTCACCGAGCGAAGCCGTGATCGAGTAATCCGGACAGATCGCACCCGGCGCTGTCGAACAGCTCCACTGCGCATTGAGTACATCGCCGGCAACAACCGCTTCGCCCCGATCCGAAACCGGAAAAAATACCGGTAACCAGGCCTGTTGCTGCTGCAGATAATCGACGCGCTCACCCGCTATCGTCGTCACGACGGTCCACAGCAAAAAGCCGTCCAGCCGTCCATCGCGGCGGATCGAAAACACCCCGCGGCCACGGCTGGTACTGTCGAGTGGCGCCGAAAAATCCAGTTCTTCAAACACCTGTGCATCGGACAACAGCTGTGCCGCAGGCAGATTGCGCAGGCACAGGCGCACATCGAACTGCCGGCCGGCGACGGCAAATACTTTCTCGACATAGGTCCGGGCCACCTTCCCGAACACCGGCCGCCGGCGCACGTCATCAGGCAGCTCGACAGGTGCAATCATCGTGGTACACCGCAATGGCACCGGAATGCAGTCGTCTTTGAACAGGTGGCGCGTAGCGTTCCAGATCGGCACGATGCCATCGGCACTGCCGATATTTCCGATGATGCCCTGGGTACACACATCGATTTTTTCTGCCAGGTCGATCGCCCTTGAATCGCCGTGGATGACGGTGATCCGGTCATCCAGCCCCAATTCCCCGACCAGCGCCCGGGCACGGTCGCAGGCGGTTTCGAGCAACTCCACCGCATAGACCTTCCTCGCACCGGCCTCGACACACAGGCGTGCCAGCACTGCGTGCTGCCCGGTACCGATATCCAGTACCACCCGGTCTTTTACGCACCGCTCGAACGCTCTTTTATAAGCGCTATTGCGTTGCGTCTCGGCGAGCATCAGGTCATAAAGGAATTCATCGTAGACCTGGTAGCCGCCCAGGGACGGCCAGATTTCGACTTCCGGTTCGCGAGTCTGCGCTACGACATACCCGGTCAGCTTCCGTGCCCCTTCCGCCGACTCGCAGACTGCCACGGCCGCCTCGGCAACTTCAGGATGCCGGCACAGCACCGCCTCGATGTCGCCGGGCTCGATCCGGAACCCGTTGAGCTTGACCTGATCATCCGCCCGTCCGGAGAATTCGAGTTCGCCGCCGGCCAGCCTGGTCGCCCGGTCACCGGTCCGGTAAAACCGCTCCGGCCCTCCGCCATCGATATCCAGCTCGACAAATCGCCGGGCCGTTTGTTCCGGATCGTTGATATATCCCCTGGCGACGCAGGAGCCTCCGACATACATTTCCCCCGCCGAACCCTCGGCGACCGGCCGGGCATTTTCGTCGAGAAGATGAACCCGGACATCCGGCAGCGGACGACCGATATTGCCGGCGGCACGGCATTCGGGATGGTCTTTGCCGAACTCGCAATATGCAATCTGTCCCGCGGTTTCGGTGATCGCATAGCTGCTGAGCAGACGCGGCCCGCCGCCCGCAGCACGACCGAACCATCGCCGGAGGTCAGCGGGCAACACCGGTTCACCGCTGAGCATGATCGCCCGCAGCCCGATGAGCGTCGCGATGTTGCCGAACCGGCCGGTAAGTACCGTCTGCCGGAATGCCGAGGGCGTTTGACTCAGAACCGTAACCCGTTCATCGGCGAGCAACCAGTACAGTGCCACCGGATCGCTCTGACAATCGTCCGGCACGATGACCAGCCGGCCGCCATGAACCAGCGCACCCCATATCTCCCAGGCGGAAAATCCGAAAGAAATGGAATGCAGCAGGGTCCAGCTATCGTTTCTCCCCGCTCCCAGTGCATCGCCGAGGGTGGTAAACAATCGCGCCAGGTTGCCATGCGTCACCATGACACCCTTGGGACGGCCGGTTGAGCCGGAAGTGAACATTACGTAGCACAGAAAGTCCGCCGCCGGCTCGATTCCGGGGTTATCGGGACTCGCGGCATCGATCCGCGGCCGGTCACGATCGGTACACACCACCGTCGCTGAAATCGATCCCATCCGCCCGAGCAGCCGTTCGGTCGTGACCACGACATCCGGCCGGGACTGCGCGAGCATCTGCTGCAACCGGGCACCGGGATAAACCGGGTCCAGCGGCACATAGGCACCCCCTGCCTTGAGAATGGCCAGCAGGGCGACAATCTGATCGGGACCGCGCTCGAGACACAGCCCAACCGGCTGGTCCGGCACGACACCCGCTTCGATCAATACATGCGCGAGCTGATTCGCTTGCTCGTTGAGCCGCTCATAACTGAGACGGCCGGCCTGAAAGCTGACGGCAATTGCATCGGGTTGCGACCGGGCGTAGCGCTCGACACACTGGTGCAGGAAAGTCATCGAAGTTTCCACCGGCGATCAACAGGCCCGGCAAACCAGCCCGGTCACCGGCGGGTTCTGTAAATACCCCTGCCAATACCCCTCACCGACCTGCTCGATGACTGCCGGGTCAGGATCGGGATCGACCCCGGGAGGGCTCCATTCGATCCCGCCGAAACCAGCCGAAACCAGCACCCGTTCATAGGTACTGCGTTCGAAGTGATAGACATTGAAGCGGAAGACCTCGCGCCCGGAAATCATCCAGTAGCCGATCGTCGAACCTTCCCGGCGGGGCAGCTCGACGGTTTTCCCGAACCCGTATTGTTCGTAGCCCGAATAACATGCCGGCGACTGGTCAGGGTTTTCGTTCAGCGTGACAAAGCGCCCTCCCGGTTCGAGATGGCGACGAATCTGCTCACACATCGTCGTCAGCTCGGACACGGTTTCGCTGTAGTGCAACAGATAAGCCGCAACCACCATGTCAAACCGGCCGAGATCGGGCATCTGTTTCACATCGGCGCACAGATACTCGACGCCCAGCGGACGATGGCGCTCCTGCTGTTGCGCCAGGTCGATCATCGCCGGGGAAATATCCACGCCGGTAACCCGCGCCGCACCACGCATCCTGAGTTCCCGGGTGTAGAACCCTTCTCCGCAGCCGAGATCCAGGATCGACTTGCCGCTGACATCGCCGATCAGTTCGAAGAATGACCAGGACTCCACATAACGGCGCAGCGGGGATTCCTTCGAGCGCCGATATTGCTCCGCTATGCTGTCGTACTGGGCGGCCATTCAGCTCAGCCTGCCGGACCACTCATGAAGGAGCGCCCGGCACTCGTCCCCCAGGACATCGCCCCGGATCGCCGGTTTGGGATCGACACCCGCCAGGACGGCCTCATGCGTCAGCATCAACTCACCATGGGTATGCGCATTGATATCGGCCAGGCTCGCTCCGTAGACGATCCGCGAGATACGGGCATAGTGACTGGCAGCCAGGCACATGCAACAGGGCTCGACCGTGGAAACCAGCTCGCAGCCGGTCAAATCGAGCCTTCGCAGGGAACGACATGCCTCGCGGATCACCCTGATCTCGGCATGGGCGGTAATATCGAGATCGCCGATCACTCCGTTATGGCTGACTGCGATCAGTTCGCCGTCTTTGATCAGACACGCACCGACCGGCGGCTCTCCGGCCATGGCGCCACGCCGTGCAATATCGATCGCCACACGCATATGGTCCCGGTCGGGATCAGTCATCCTCGCCCCGGTACAGGCACCCGGTCGTACAGGTGTCATTGATAAGCACTCCAGACAGCATCGGCAGATCCGGTTTGAGGCGATCCCAGATCCACTTTGCCAGCACCTCGCTGGTCGGATTCTCCAGGCCCTCGATCTCATTCAGGTAATGATGATCCAATTGATCGTAAATGGGTCGGAATACCTTCTTGATCCCCGCGTAGTCCATTATCCACCCAGTGGTCTCATCGACCTTTCCCCGGACATAAATCGTGCCCCGCCAGGAGTGGCCATGCAGCCGGCTGCATTTATGGCCTTCCGGAACCCGTGGCAGCCTGTGGGCCGCCTCGAATGTGAACTCCTTGTATATTTCCACGCCTGTCTCCCGCCGCAGTTCCTGTTTTGAACACCCGGATGAGTGCTTTCGCTATTTTGCACCAGCGACGCTTGCTTTAGAATGCGGCCATGAATACTACAAGCAAAATCAAAACCATCAGTCTGATCGGCGGAACGGGCGCACTGGGCACGGGACTGGCCAGGCGCTGGGCAAAAGCCGGCTACGCCATTGTGATCGGCTCACGCACGGCTGACAAAGCGGTTGCCTCTGCCGCAGCACTGCAGGAAGAGCTGCCCGAGGCGACCATATCGGGGATGGAAAATCTCGAGGCCGCGCAGGCAGGCGACCTGGTGGTCATCACCGTCCCCTTTGCACACCATCCGGCGATCCTGGAACGAATCAAACCGGGCGTGGCCGGAAAAATCCTGATCGACACCACGGTACCGCTGGTGCCACCCAAAGTAGCCCGCGTCCAGTTGCCGGCCGAAGGTTGTGCGGCCGCAATCACCCAGCGCACTCTGGGCGATGATGTGGCGGTCGTCTCTGCTTTTCAGAACGTTGCCGCCGATCTGCTGGCCTCGGACGAAAACGGAGACTGCGACGTGCTGGTCACCGGCGACCGGGTCGATGCCAGGGAAACCGTTATCGAACTGGCCAGACAGGCGGGGTTTCGTGCCTGGCACGCCGGTCCGCTGGACAATGCCGCCGCCGCGGAAGCCATGACGTCCATATTGATCCACATGAACAGACGGTATGGCGCGCCGCATGCCGGAATCAGAATTACCGGGGTCCCGGAATAAGCCGGCAACCGCCATTCCAGGCGAGTCACCGTCCCGCCATGTCAATACAGAATTTATCCCTGTTCTCCCTGCCGGGCATCCCGTTGATCGAACCCGGCGACGACCTGTCGAAAATCATTGCCGATACTTTTGTGCAGGCGGGTCTGTCGGTCGAGGACGGTGACATACTGGTCATCGCACAGAAAATCGTCTCCAAGGCGGAAGGGCGCCAGGTGCACCTCGATACGGTCACGCCATCGGCCCGTGCCACGGATCTCGCGCAACGGGTCGACAAGGATCCGCGGCTGGTGGAACTGATTCTTTCAGAATCGAATCAGGTCATTCGTACCAGCCCCGGCGTCATTATCGTCGAGCACAAACTCGGCATTGTGCTGGCAAACGCCGGTATTGATCATTCAAACGTGGCCGGTGACGAAAACTGTGTCCTGCTGCTTCCGGAAAACCCGGACCGGTCGGCGGCATGCATTCGCCGGGCGCTGGCAGCGCATTTCGATGCGATGCCCGGTGTGATCGTTTCAGACAGTGTCGGACGCGCCTGGCGGCTGGGTACCACCGGTATCGCCATCGGCTGCTCCGGGGTGAACCTGCTGGAAGACCTGCGCGGCAACCGGGACCTGTTCGGTCGAACGCTGATGGTCAGTGAAACCGCAACCGGAGACTGTATTGCCAGTGCGGCCAACCTCCTCATC
>JAJRXW010000030.1 GCA_024276095.1 Gammaproteobacteria bacterium | reverse complement strand
CCTGGGATGCGCGTACGCAGAATGTTGCAGCGGTACTTTGGGCCTCTTTTCTGGCTGCCAGCCTCGCTACCCTGCTGTTTTTTGCTTTCGTTGACCCGGCCCTCATGGGGGATGCGATGACGCCATCGATGAGTTTCGGCGAGATGACGGGATATGCGATCGGTTTTTTCTTTTTCTGGCTGATCACCGGCATTTCCAGCCTGTTGTCCGTATATCTTGTCAGCACAAGAAGAAATTCGGGCTAAGCCGGCGCGGTTCCCCCAGTGCCATGAACAACAAAGCGGTCAAGACCGAGTCGCTGTATGCAAAACAGCAAAAGATTCATGCCCGTGAAGTAGGTGGCCGGTTCGACAGCCTGCGGCGCTTCGCAGTCGTTGCGCTGCTTGGCCTCTACTATCTTCTGCCCTGGGTCTCATGGCACGGTCGTCAGGGCATCCTGTTCGATCTGCCCGCCAGGAAATTCTACATTTTCGGGGTAACGCTCTGGCCCCAGGATTTTTTCTACCTTTCCTGGCTGCTCATCATGGCGGCACTGACGCTCTTTTTCGTCACCACGGTGGCCGGGCGCCTGTGGTGCGGTTATGCCTGTCCTCAGACCGTATGGAGTGAAGCATTCGTCTGGCTGGAGCGGATCACGGAAGGCAAGTTTTCGCGCCGGATCAAGCTGGACAAGGCACCATGGTCGGTCGAGAAAGTCCTGCGCAAGACAGCGAAGCAGGTTCTCTGGGTCGGGTTCGCGGCATGGACGGGCTTTACCTTTGTCGGCTATTTCACGCCCATACAGGAGCTGGGAAGCCGGCTGATCAGTTTTGAGCTGGGGCCGTGGGAAACTTTCTGGGTGATTTTCTACAGCGTTGCCACTTATGGAAATGCCGGTTTTCTTCGTGAGCAGGTCTGCATGTACATGTGTCCCTACGCGCGATTCCAGAGCGCCATGTTCGACGGGGATACACTGGTCGTTGCCTATAACGATAAACGGGGCGAACCCCGGGGGCACCGTAAAAGGGGCGCCGACCTGTCCGCGGCAGGGCTCGGTGATTGCACCGACTGCAACATCTGCGTTCAGGTTTGCCCGACCGGTATAGATATCAGGAAAGGACTGCAGTACGAGTGCATTGCCTGTGCCGCGTGTGTCGATGCCTGCAATACGGTGATGGATAGAATGAACTATCCGCGCGGGCTGATCTCATATACCACTGAGAATGCGCTGAAGGGGAAGCCCGCTCACCTGGTCCGGCCACGGGTAGTAATTTACGCTGTTTTGCTGGTGATGCTGCTTACCAGTTTCATTTTTGCCCTGGCGGGGCGGCATCCTTTGCACCTGGATGTGATCCGGGACAGGAATGCATTGTACCGGGAGCTCCCTGACGGCATGATTCAGAATGTCTACATGCTGAAGATTCTGAACAAGGATGACACCGCGCACGAGCTTGAAATCGATGTTTCCGGTATTCCGGGTATTACGCTGGAAGCCGATCCGCAACAACCGGTGCTTGAGTCCGGCGCGGTGGGCAGCGTGACGGTGCGGGTCAATGTTCGCCGTGATGCGGCATCCCCGGGAGGCCACGATATTCTGTTTCATGTCAGCTCGATCGACGACCGGTTTCTGGAGGCTTCAAGGGAAGGGCGGTTTATCCTGCCGCTGGAAGAAAAGGTAAAGTAATGCCAACGCAAAGCGCCAAGCCCTGGTACCGGCAGTTCTGGCCGTGGTTTATCATGCTGCCGCCCGCCGGGGCGGTGATTGGCGGTTTCGTGTCTTTCTTCCTGGCCGGAGGGCCACCGAGCCTGGTGGTGGACGATTACGGAAAGATCGCGATGGTCACGGCGCAGCGAGCGACACGAGACAAACTGGCCAGTGAACTCGGTCTTGGCGCCCGAATCGAAATCAGCCGCGGTGATGACGATTCGATAGCCCGTCTTTCGATTCGCCTGGACGGAATCCAGCCTGCTGCAGGCATGCCCGATTACCTTCATCTTCGACTGATTCATCCTACGCTGGAGGCACTGGATTCCGAGGCGATGCTGGCGGAAACCGGCGGGCGTTACACAGGTACCATCAGCAGGGCAGATTCCAGGTTGTATCTGCAACTCACCGATTCCAAAGAGGTGTGGCGGCTGACCGGTGAACTCCGCCCGGAGGACACAGTCATCGAACTGACAGCCAGGAGCACAGGGCAGACTGCCACCGGAGCCCAATGAGCACCGGGTCGCATTGTTTTCACTGTGGCGTGCCGGTGGAAAACGCTGCCCGGTTCTGCCTGGAAGTCGATGGCAAACAGGCTGTGGTCTGTTCCGAGGGGTGCCGAAAAGTCGTTCAGTTGATCGCTGACCGGGGGCTGAGCGAGTTCTACACGTTTCGTGAGGGCCCTGCAGACAGCGCTCCGGATAACCCCGACCAGCAGGGTTGCTGGGCCGGGTATGACCGGCCTGCGGTACAGCAGGAGTTCGTGACGACTGACGGTACGGGTACACGGCGAGCCCACCTGCTGCTCGAGGGCGTCAAATGTGCGGCCTGCGTATGGTTGATCGAAGCAGCCATGCTGGCTGTTCCCGGGGTGCGCCGTATTACCGTCGATCCGTTGACCGGCAGGGCGGAATTGCACTGGAACCCCGAACAGGCCCGACTCAGTGAATTACTGGCCCAGCTCGCCCGGCTGGGTTATCGGCCGTCGCCCTACACCGAGGATGAAACCGATCGTGCGGTGGTTCGGGAGCGCCGCATGGCACTGAAACGGCTGATTGTTGCCGGTCTTGGAATGATGCAGGTCGGCAGCTATGCCATTGGAATGTACGCAGGCGCATTTCAGGGTATGGATGAGGACATTGCGCAGTTTCTGCGGCTGATCAGCCTGCTCGTTGCAACACCGGTCGTATTTTATTCGGGCGCTCCTTTTTTTACCGGCGCCTGGCGAGACCTGAAAGTGCGCCGCCCGGGGATGGATGTACCGGTTGCCATAGCAGTCGGATCGGCATATGGCGCCAGTGTCTGGAACACACTGAGTGGAAGCGGTGAGGGCTATTTCGATTCGGCGACGATGTTCGTATTTTTCCTCAGCGGCGCACGGTTCCTGGAGATGGCCGGGCGTCATCGGGCCCTGAGCCTGACCGGCGCGCTGGCACGCCACCTCCCGCAGGTGGCCACGCGGGTGGTTGACGGTCGCACCGAGACTGTCGGTGTTCTGGAATTGCAGAAAAATGACCTGGTACTTGTGGATCCGGGCAGCGTCATTCCCGCCGATGGCATACTTTCAAGCGACGAGGCCCGGGTCGACGAGGCAGTTTTGACCGGTGAATCCGTGCCGGTTCGCAAGCGACGAAATGAAACCGTAGTTGCCGGCAGTATCAACCTGGTGGATGCGATCAGCATTCGTGTTCAGCGTGTCGGGGCGGAAACCGTTCTGGCGCAGATCAGCCATATGGTTACCGGTGCCCGCGACAACAAGCCGCGTGCGATGGAGCTTGCCGACCGGGTCGCTTCGTGGTTCGTTACCGGGGTGCTTGTCGTCGCTGTCTGCGTGGGGTTTATCTGGTGGCAGATTGCTCCCGAGCGGGCATTTGAAATCGTGCTGGCGGTTCTCGTGGTT
>JAJRXW010000290.1 GCA_024276095.1 Gammaproteobacteria bacterium | reverse complement strand
TACTCATGGTGTGCTCAGCCAGTTTTCGGCAATCAGTTGCGCAGCCAGGCTGTCTATATCCTCCCGATTGATTTTCTTTTTCCGTTGCCCCTGCCGGCGTTGTTCGCGCAGGAGTGAGCCGGCTTCCGCAGAGGTCAGGCGTTCGTCAACGGTCTCAATGGGCAGTTCGTATCGCTCCTGCAGTTGCGCAGCAAATTGCCGGGCTTTTTCTGTCATGGGCGAGTCGCTGCCGTCCATATTATAGGGCATGCCGACCACCAGTACCGCCGGTTTCCATTCCGCGACATAGGCATCGATTTGCATCCATTGTGGATTGCCCCTGCGGGCCATGGCCGTGCCCAGCGCCGAACTTATTCCGGTATGGCCATTGGCGAAGGCCACCCCTATCCGGCGCTCCCCGAAATCGAATGCCAATGCGTCTGGGTGTCTGGTCAGGATTCTGAGATCTTATGCATGCCCGGCCTGGGGGCTGACGGTGGCGATATCGATACCCAGCAGGCCGGCCGCCCCCTGCCATCGCTCGTCGAAGGGTGTGTCGAAAATGATATGCGGTGCGGCGGGAACGTTCAGCCACGCGTTGCCGGCAATCTCGAATTCCAGTTGTCCGGGACTCCAGCCCGCATAGCCCAGCACCACGATTGCCCGGTCAGGGCCGTCGCCCGTTGCCATCGCGGTCAGCACATCCTGGGATGTCGTGACATGAATGCGGTCGCCGATTGTCAGGGTGGTGATCCACTCGCCCGGCTCCTCGTGCAGCACGAATCCACGCTGCGTTTCTACCGGGCCGCCGCACAATACCGGGTCCCCGGCGAGCGACGGCGTTACATTCGCCAGGCGCTCGTCGGTGAGTGCCAGCTGCTGGAAAATCTGCCCCATATCCATGTCCATGGGCCGGTTGATGACCAGTCCAAGGGCGCCATTTTCGTTGTGCTCGCAGATATAGGTGACCGTTCTGTGGAAATTCGGGTCCATCATTGACGGCATGGCGATGAGCAGTTGGCCGGCGAGTGATGTTGTGTCTGCCATAGGTTCCAGTATCGACTCCTTTGAGAACTTAGACAAGAGAAACGGCTGACAGTGCCCCGTATTTTACCGGCTGTATGACGATCAAAGACTCTTTTCGCTGTTCCAGCTTGTGCTGGGTATCCCGGATTCCATAAACCGCCATGCGTAGGTAAAGCGCAGCACATCGTAATCCTGTCGCAGCGACTCCGGGAACGGATCGAAAGGGGCGGCGATTTTCAGGATTTCCGTCGATGCCTGGTCGATGGCCGGGAAACCCGATGAGTGCAGAATAATGACTTCCCTGAGTTTGCCATTGGCGTCGATGGCGACCTCGAGAATCGGGTTTCCTGCCAGGTTGTTGCGGGCGCCGATCGGAAAGTTCAGCGTACCGATACGTTCAACCTTGCTTTTCCAGTTGTTGAGATAAGCGGCGATGCGCGATTCCTTTGTATTCGCGCTGGTTACCAGTTCCCGCAGCCGGCTGTCCCGCAAGGTCGTCCGGGTATCCGTTTTGCTGATGATTTCGATTGGCCGGGACAGCTCACTCAGAGCGCTTTGCTGCATTTGCCGGGTGACATCCGGGGCGCCGTCGGTTCGTTCCGCCGTTGTGCTTGCTGCAGAGAGTGTGGCGGTCATGACCGGATCGATTCTGCTGTCGTCGCTCCCCTGCTCCTGCGGATCGGGAAGTCCTGCCTGGTCGCGCCCTGAAACGGGTGCCGGCATGTTCTGGCCCATCGCGGTGCGCGTCGGGACATTCTCCGTGGTATTACCCGCTCCCTGCAGATTTTTCTGTGCGAGCAGGCGTGCCTCGTCGGGGGCAGCGAGGTTTTCATAATCGCTGGTGACGATGACCACTTCCAGCGATGCGGCCCTGGCAGGTGCAGCCGGTTCGTTTTCTCCGGAAAAACTGATTCCGAGTATGACGATGCCGTGAAACAGGCCGGCCAGGAACAGCGTCGAGGAAAGGCGGTCTCCCGCTGCCTGGGGTGACCACGGAACCAGGAATTGATTTGCGGTGAATCCGGCCATTCGCCAGACATTATACCCGTGACC
>JAJRXW010000029.1 GCA_024276095.1 Gammaproteobacteria bacterium | reverse complement strand
TGGAACGAGGTGACCCTGCTCCTTGTATTTCCGCTGTTCGGGATCCTGTCCGACCGCCTGGGCCGGCGGCAGCTTTACGCCCTGGGCCTGGGCGTTATGGGGCTCGCCTATGTGCTCTACCCGATGGCGACGGATATTGCCGACCTGACCCTTTACCGGGTGATCTATGCAGTTGGTATCGGTGCAGCGACCGCCATGCTGGGTACCATTGTGGCCGACTATCCTCAGGAAAAATCCCGCGGAAAACTGGTAGCCACGGTAGGCACGCTGAACGGCCTTGGAATACTGGTCGTTGTGCTGGGCCTGAGCCATTTGCCCGAGCTTTTCGTTGCCATGGGTACCGATGAGTTTGCCGCCGGGCGCTATACGCACATGGTCATTGCGGCTTTGTGTCTGGTCACGGCTGTTATCGTGGCGACGGGGCTGAAGAAAGGTACGCCGGTATCCCGGGAAAACAGGCCTTCTTTGTGGGAACTGGCCTGGGCGGGTTTCGGCGAAGGCCGGAATCCCAGGGTCGCGCTGTCCTATGCCGCAGGGTTTATTGCACGAAGCGACCTGGTCCTGGTCGGAACTTTTACGGTTCTGTGGGGTACGACGGCCGCCGTCACCCAGGGGTTCGATGAGGTTGTCGCAGTGAAAAAAGGTGCGATGCTGCTGGGTATGGTGCAGGGTGCCGCGCTGATCTGGATGGGGGTCATGGGCTGGATGCTCGACCGGATGAACCGCGTCACCGGAATGGTCGTGGCCATGGGCCTGACAGGTATCGGCTTTCTTTCCATGTGGCTGGTCGACGATCCGCTGGCGCCCGAGGCGCGGATATTATTCATGATGCTGGGCATCGGTCAGGCCAGCGCGTTCATGGGGGCGACCACTTTGCTGGGTCAGGAGGCCCCCCTGGCCAAACGCGGCGTTGTCGTGGGGATGTTCAACATCATGGGCGCCTGCGGTATTTTCTTTTCTACATGGGTCGGCGGCCGGTTGTTCGATGCCGTCAAGCCAGCGGCACCGTTCGCGTTGATCGGTGCGCTGAGCCTGCTGGTGATGATCTTTGCGATTGTCGTGCGGATCAAATCACCCGGTCCGAAGGGCTCGGAGATAAAATCCGGCGTTGGCGGGATGCATTAACCGGCTACACTGAAACCGGCATCGACAATCGCCTGCTCAATCGCGGCTTTCTGGATGACGCCGGCATCGAATTCCACCGATACGGTCGCGCTCTCCAGGTCGGCAGCTGCCGATGAGACGCCGTCACGGTTTGTCAGTGCGTTCTGGATGCTCTTGACGCAGCCACCACAGGTCATTCCGTCGACACGAATTTCTATACGTTCCATTTTTTTGCTCCGTTTTAGTCTGATTTTGAAAAGTCGGGTTTCCATCGCCTTAACAGCAATGAGTTGCTGACGACGCTGACACTGCTCAATGCCATGGCAGCGCCCGCAATCGTCGGTGTCGGCATGTCCATTGCCGCAAGGGGAATGCCAATAATATTGTAGATGAAAGCCCAGAAAAGATTTTGCTTGATCTTGCTGAAAGTGGCCCGGCTGGCAGAAATGGATGCGGCAACCAGGCGGGGATCGGGCCGCATCAGGGTAATGCCGGCGGTTTCCATGGCGATATCCGTGCCCGTGCCCATGGCGATCCCCACATCGGCGGCTGCCAGTGCCGGAGCGTCGTTGATTCCGTCACCGATCATGCCGACCAGATAACCGGCATCGGACAGCTCTTTAACAACCGCCGACTTGCCGTCCGGCTTGACGCCGCCGCGAGCGTCATCGACACCGGCCTGCCGGCCAATGGCCTCTGCGACTTTTGGCGCGTCACCCGACAGCATTAATGTCTTGATATTCATTTTTTCCAGCGCCTGAATGGCGGGCCGGGCATTGCTTCGCAGCGGATCGGCAATCGAGATAATGCCGATGACGCCCTGCCGGTCGGCTATCCAGATCACGGTTTTGGCTTCATTCTGCCATTGCTGTGCAATCTCCATGGCGGCAGAGGCATCGATGCCATGATTGATCAGCAGTTCCTCATTGCCGATGAAGATTTCCCGGCCATCCACGGTTCCCGATACCCCGGTGCCGGTATGGCTTTGAAAATTTTCGACCGGCGAAAGCGTCAGGCTGCGCTCTTTTACCTCATCGAGAATCGCCCTTGCGAGGGGATGTTCGCTGCCCTGCTGCACTGACCCGGCAACGGTCAGCAGATCATCGTCGCTGCCGCGTACCACATGAGTAGCAATAATTTTCGGCTTGCCTTCGGTCAGCGTGCCGGTTTTGTCGAATATGACGGCATTCAGCCGGTGCGCGCTTTCCAGGGAAGCTACATCCTTGATCAGAATACCCGATCGGGCGGCAGCACCGGTTCCGGTCATGATTGCCGTCGGCGTCGCCAGTCCCAGCGCGCAGGGGCAGGCGATGACCAGCACCGAAACCGAGGCGATCAGCGCGGTTCCAAAGCTGTCGCTGACGCCGTACTGAACGCCAAAGGTTACCGCCGCAATCACCACCACGATCGGCACGAAGATCTCGCTGATCCTGTCAACCAGGCGCTGTACGGGTGCCTTCCCAGCCTGGGCATTCTCTACCAGGCGGATGATCTTGGATAATGTTGAGTCTTCGCCGACTTTGGTGGCCTTGATTTCCAGCAGGCCGGTGCCGTTGATGGAGCCCCCGGTTACCGTGTCTCCCTGTGTTTTTTCCACCGGCAGGCTTTCCCCGGTGATCAGGGCTTCATCGATTTCGCTGCGGCCTGACAAAACCTCACCATCGACGGGAATGTTTTCGCCGGGTTTGACGATCACGACATCGCTGGCCTTGACCTCGGCAATGGGCAGTTCAATTTCCGAACCGTCGCTGCGGCGCACACGGGCAACCTGCGGTCTGAGGTCCATCAGCTGGCGAATCGCTGCCGTTGTGCCGCGTTTTGCCTTTGCTTCCATGAATTTTCCGGCCAGGATCAGCGTAATCAGTACCGCCGAGGCCTCGAAATAGAGCTGTCCATGAGCATGGTCCAGCGTCAGTAACAGGTAGACACTATAGAAGTAGGCGGCAGAGGTGCCCATTACCACCAGCACGTCCATGTTGCCGGCGCCGGCCCGCAGGGACTTGTAGGCGCCCTTGTAGAAACGGGCGCCGATAATGAACTGCACCGGTGTCGCCAGTGCCCACTCGACCCAGGGGGCGAGGTGGAAGTTGCCGAAACCGGCCATGGCAGCCATCTGCGAGGCCAGTGGCAGCGCCAGGATCACCGAGGCGATCAGGAAGTACTTTTCACGGCGCAGCTGTGCCTGCTCCCTGGCACGATGCGCTTCCTCGATGCGTGCCTGTTCCTCGGAGGCTGAAACGATGACCGCTGTGTAGCCGGCACGATCAACGGCATCCGCCAGCATGTCGAGCTGGACGACTCCCGAGATGCCGGTGACATCGGCGCGCTCGAGCGCCAGGTTGATATTGGCCTCGATGACACCGGGTACTGCCCTGAGCGCCTTTTCGATCCGGCCCGCGCAGGCGCTGCAGGTCATGCCTTCGACGGGGAAGGAGAACTTTTCGTGTGCCACGTCAAAGCCGGCATTGCGGATTACATTGGCCACGCCATTGATGTCGGTCTGGTCCGGATCGTAGGCGATATCGGCCCTTTCCAGCGCAAAATTGACCGTGGCATTGTCGATTCCGGGCGCCTGGCCGAGCGCCTTTTCCAGTCGGACTGCGCAGGCTCCGCAGGTCATGCCTTCCACCGAGAGATTGGCAGGCGTTGTCTGAGGGGCAGCAGCGGCTGTCTGGTTGGCTTCCATGGTGGTCATACTCATAAGGCAAATCGACGCGGTCTATTTTGGGGGCAACCCGGAGAATTTCAAGTGCCGCTAATAGGTATTTCCCGGTAGTGCTAAGTATATATCCGAATACCCCGGAATTTCGGGGCGGGTTATTTAATTACTTCTGAAATTTTCAGCACAGAAATACATTCTCCGGGAGGTTAGGAATGATAAATGTCATCAGATTGACGGGTGTCGTGCGGGCTGTCGCCACAGCTGTCGCCGGTGCCGGCCTGCTGCTGTCGTCACCGGCATTGCTTGCAGGGGAAGGCGGTTCAAGTAGTGTAGCGAAGGCATTTACCGAGGGTAAGACCACAGTGGCCTTTCGGTATCGCTACGAATACGTGGATCAGGACAACATTGCCAAGGAGGCCAATGCATCGACGCTGAGAACCCGGCTTACCTTCAAGACAGCGGATTACCAGGATTTTTCCGCACTGATCGAACTGGACGATCTTCGTCCTGTTTTTGCCGACAATTTCAACGATACCCGTAATGGCAAAACACAGTATCCGGTGGTCGCCGATCCCAAGGGCACGGAGCTCAACCAGATGGCGATCAGCTACAAGGGCATTGCCAATACCGAGATTGTTGCCGGTCGCCAGCGCATCACCCGCGAAAATCACCGTTTTGTCGGTAAC
>JAJRXW010000289.1 GCA_024276095.1 Gammaproteobacteria bacterium | reverse complement strand
GGCAACAGCCGGTCCGGCGCAGGCATTGTTCATCTGAAATACCGCCCCGCCGGAAGCCGGAAACAGCCTGCCCTGGCGCTGGTGGGCAAGGGCATCCTGTTCGACACCGGCGGTGTCAACCTGAAACCCTTCAAGTACATGCTGAACATGCATGAAGACATGGGCGGAAGCGCAGTCGCACTCGCTACCCTGCAGGCCCTGACGAAGATGCAGTACCCGTTGCCCGTAGATTGCTGGCTGGCCGTTACCACCAACCAGATCGGACCGGATGTCTACAATTGCAACGACGTGGTGACAGCAAGCAACGGCACCACGATCGAAGTCGTGCACACCGATGCGGAGGGCCGCATGGTACTTGCCGATACCCTGGCGCTGGCGGCGCGCGAAAAGCCGCGACTGATGATCGATTTCGCGACCCTGACCGGGTCCTGTGTCAGTGCACTGAGCGAACGGTACAGCGGTATCTTCACCAACCGGACCGGGTTGATACCCAGGCTGATCGCGGCAGGCATGGAATCGGGTGAGCGGGTGTGGCCGTTCCCCGCCGATGACGACTTCGACGAGGACCTCGAATCGAAATGCGCGGACGTGCTGCAGTGCTCTCCGGATGCCAGCGCAGATCACATCCTGGCGACCCGGTTTTTGCGGCGATTCGTTCCCGATGGGGTCTCCTGGCTGCATATCGACCTGAGCGCGGCACGCCGCGAAAAAGGACTGGCGCAGGTTCCGTCGGGGGTTACCGGCTTTGGAGTCCGGTACGCACTTAACCTGTTGCTCGATCAGAACCTGGGCAAAAACCCGGGCAATGACCCTGCAGCCGGCGGCAGTTAACCGGGATGTCCGACAAGTTGCCCATTGCCCACCGCTTCCGCGGTTTTCTCCCGGTCGTCGTTGACGTCGAAACCGGCGGTTTCAATGCCAGTACCGATGCCCTGCTCGAAATCGCCGCCGTCATGCTGAGCCTCGATGATGCCGGCGTTCTGTCCCGGGCCGAAACAACGCGCTATCACGTTCTGCCGTTTGAAAAAGCCAACATCGAACCCGCATCTCTGGAGATCACCGGCATCGACCCTTACCACCCGTTGCGGCCTGCGATTCCCGAGGCGGATGCGCTGAGACGGGTTTTCCGTGAAGTCCGCCATGAACTGAAAAGAACCGGATGCCGGCGCGCTATCCTGGTCGGGCACAATGCCCACTTCGATCTTGGCTTTCTCAATGCCGCAGTCGAACGGGCCGGCATCAAACGTAACCCCTTCCATCCGTTCAGCGTTTTCGATACAGCCACCATGGGCGGTGTCGCATTCGGACAGACTGTACTGGCCCGCGCCATCGATGCGGCCGGTATCAGCTGGGACACGGATTCGGCTCATTCCGCTGCCTACGATGCGGAAAAAACAGCCGACCTGTTTTGTACCATCGTGAACCGGTTTCGTTCGGTTTACGACTCCCGGCGAGTCTCGAACGAGCAGCCTGAGTTCTGACCATCCGGACGGGTGGTCCGGCCTGTGGTCATGGTGAAGTCCAGGGCAGATCCGGCATGGTTGCTTTATTTGAGTTATATAACCGGCTCGCATATCCTTGCTCGACGAATGTATATGCAAACGGGGCGACAAGACGGGGATATCCGCTATGAATCCACTTAATTCGATACTGGGAACAATTATTGCCGGCCTGGTGATCGCTGCTGCGATCGCGCTGGCGGCACCCATTGGCAGCACACATGGCGCAGTGATCCTGTGGATCCATGTCGCATCGGGTATTACCTGGATCGGGCTGCTGTATTACTTCAACTTTGTACAGGTGCCCGCCCTTGGCGAAGCAGCCAATGACGAGGGCGGTCCCGGCGGCGGTGGCATCACCAAATACGTCGCGCCGCGCGCGTTGTTGTGGTTCCGCTGGAGCGCACTGGCAACCTGGCTTGCCGGTGCCGCATACCTGATGGCCATCGGTGAACTGGTCGGCGCTTTCACGCTGGGCGCATCGGGTGGCGGCAACCCCACTTACGGCCTGACGATCGGAATCGGTGCCTGGCTGGGTACGATCATGCTGTTTAATGTCTGGATCCTGATCTGGCCCGCCCAGAAAAAAGTACTCGGCCTGATCGAAGCCAGCGCCGATGAGATCGGTAAAGCCAAAAAGATCGCACTGATGGCATCGCGAACCAACACCATGCTGTCCATTCCGATGCTGATGAGCATGATCGGCGCTCACCATGAGTTCTTCATGTAGGTGAAGTGGAAAGACAGCTTCAGGAATCACTGACCAAAACCATACGGTCCTCGGTAAGCCTCGCGCTTGCCGAGGACGTGGGTAAAGGCGACCTGACAGCAGAACTGATTTCCACCGACGCGGTCGTCCATGCCCGTGTCACTGTCCGGCAGGATGCCGTCGTTTGCGGCCGGCCCTGGTTCGATGCCGTTTTCCAACAGCTCGACGATGCCATCGATATCGACTGGAAGGTGGAGGAAGGCCAGCAGGTCGGCACCGATACCGTACTGTGCGAATTATCCGGCCCGGCCCGGCCCCTGCTCACCGGTGAACGTACCGCGCTGAATTTCCTGCAAACGCTCTCGGCGACCGCAACGGCAACGCGGTCTTTTGTCGAGGCCGTTGCGCATACCGGCGCCAGGATTCTCGATACACGAAAAACCCTGCCCGGTTTGCGACTGGCACAGAAATACGCGGTCCGTACCGGCGGCGGCACGAACCACCGAATCGGGCTGTTTGACGCCTACCTGATCAAGGAAAATCACATCGTTGCGGCCGGCGGCATCCCCGCTGCGGTCCGCATCGCCAGGCGCCATCCGGGGGACTGCCTGGTGGAAATCGAAGTCGAGACCCTGCCCCAGACCGCAGAGGCCCTGACCACCGGGGCAGACCGGTTGCTGCTGGACAATTTCTCGCGGGATGAGCTCCGCCAGGCCGTGGCCCTGCGGGACGCGCAGGCCCCCGGCATCTCACTGGAGGCCTCCGGCAACATCGATCACGACTCCATAGCGGCGGTCGCCGAGACCGGCGTTGACTGTATCTCGCTGGGCACGCTGACCAAGGATATCGATGCGATAGATCTGAGCATGAGGTTTCAGGCTTGAAAATGCCCCCAACCCCTTGCGGCAATCCCTTATATAGGTCAACATAATCGGGCGGAACTCTCGAACAGAAATAAAATCCAAATAGAGAGCGATGACCGAAAACAAGATACAACAGATAGGCGTTTCGGCAGAGGCCCCCGGCGTTACGGATCCGGAACGTCATTTCCTGCGCTGGATACTGAAACTGGCCGGCCGGCCACGGGTTGCCATCCGGCTCTGGAACGGGGAAGAAATCTATCTCGGACACGGTCCTCCGGTGGCCACGGCCGAGATTTGCGATCGCCGTACACTGCTCTCGTTACTGACATCGATCCATATTGGTTTCGGCGAGGGCTACAGTGCCGGTCGCATCCGCATCCACGGAGACCTGGTCGAGTTCATCAGGGAATTTACCCGCTCGGACGATTCGCGCCGCAATCATGCGCCAACCGTCTCGAAAATCCGGTCGCTGTTGCTTCGGGCACGCGCCAATTCTCCCAGCCGATCCCGGGACAATGTTCACCATCACTACGATCTGGGCAATGACTTCTACCGGCTCTGGCTGGATGAGCGCATGTTGTATACCTGTGCCTACTACACGCACCCGGATGCCACACTGGAACAGGCGCAACTGGCAAAGATGGATCATGTATGCCGGAAGCTCGAGCTGAAACCCGGCCAGACGGTCGTCGAGGCAGGCTGCGGATGGGGGGCACTGTCCCTGCACATGGCGAAGCACTATGGCGTCACGGTACGTGCCTACAACATTTCCGAACAGCAGATAATCTACGCAAGGGCGCTGGCCAAAAAGGAAGGGCTGGACGGACAGGTCGAGTTCATCGAGGACGATTACCGCAACATCACCGGTCAGTACGACCGTTTCGTATCGGTGGGCATGCTCGAGCATGTCGGCCTCAACCAGTACCCGGTACTTGGCAAGGTCCTGCAGCGCTGTCTCAAACAGCAGGGCCGCGGCCTGATCCATACCATCGGGCGCGATTGCCCACGACCGCTCGATGCGTGGATCCGAAAACGCATTTTCCCCGGCGCGCATCCCCCCAGCCTTTCGGAAATGGCGCCTATCTTCGAAAGCGGCGGCTTCTCGATACTGGATATCGAGAACCTGCGCCTGCACTACGCCCGGACCTGCCGGGCCTGGCTGGATCGATACGAGCGCGTCACCGAGGAAGTCGAAAAAATGTACAGCCCGGACTTCGTGCGTGCCTGGCGACTTTACCTGGCCGGGTCCGTGGCCGGGTTCCTGACCGGAAAACTGCAGCTCTACCAGGTCGTTTTCGTGCCGCCCGGCAACAACGACGTACCGTGGACACGTGATCACCTGGTGACGCCGGACACCGGCGCTCACTAATCCGGATGGAGCATTTCGATGTAGTGGTCGTTGGCGGCGGCCCGGCGGGCTCGACCTGTGCCTGGAAACTGCGCCAGGCGGGGCTGGATGTCATCGTACTGGATGCCGAGCGCTTCCCCAGAACCAAACTCTGTGCCGGCTGGATCACTCCGCAGGTTGTCGACGACCTGGAACTCGATATCGCATCCTATCCCTGCAGCCTGATGACGTTTCCGCACATTTACCTGCACTGGAAAAAACTGCGGTATAAACATGCCTGTACCCAGCATTCGATTCGCCGCTTCGAGTTCGACCACTATTTGCTCACGCGCGCAGCGGTGCGCGTAGACTGCCATACCGTCAAAAAGATCGAGCTGCATGACGACGGCTATGCACTGGATGACCGGTACCACTGCCGCTACCTGGTCGGGGCGGCCGGAACCAGGTGCCCTGTTTACCGGCGCTTTTTCCGTGCTGCCGCTCCGCGCGACCGGGCACTGCAGACCGTCACCTATGAGCACGAGATCGCCTGTGACTGGTCGATCGGCGACTGTCACCTGTGGTTTTTCGACCATGGGCTGCCCGGTTACTCCTGGTACGTACCCAAGGCACAGGGCTATCTCAACCTGGGGATCGGCGGACTCGCCGGGCAACTGAAAAACCGCGGCGACGATATCAAGCGACACTGGCAACAGTTTACAACCGACCTGAACCGGACCGGTCTGATCGGCGACCTCGAGCTGAATCCGAACGGCTACAGCTATTACCTGCGCGGCAGTGTCGAGACGGTCCGCACGGGCAATGCCTTGATTATCGGCGATGCGGTCGGCCTGGCGACGATCGATATGTGCGAGGGAATCGGCCCGGCGGTCAAAAGCGGCCTGCTGGCTGCCGACAGCATCGTCAACGGAACGGCCTACTCCCTCGGGGAAATCAGCCGGTACAGCGGCCAGGGCATGGTCAGCAGGTTACTGGGACGTCAGTTCGCCGGGTAAAGCCGCGATCAGGCGCTCAGCGCCATTTTGATACGCTTCGGCTCATCGACTCCATAACCCTGGGCGTAGTCCACACCCATGCCGCTGAGCATGGTGATGATTTCCTTGTTTTCGGCAAATTCGGCAATGGTTTGCTTGCCGGTCAGATGGCCGATCTCGTTGATCGAACGCACCATCTCGCGATCGATCGGATCGTGCAGAATCTCTTTGACAAAACTGCCGTCGATCTTGAGATAATCCACCGGAAAATGCTTCAGGTAGCCGAACGACGACAGGCCGGTGCCGAAATCATCCAGCGCGAACTTGCAACCGAGGTCTTTCAGTGCGTTGATAAACCTGCTGGCCTGCGCAAAACTCGCAATCGCGGCAGTCTCGGTGATTTCGAAACAGATTTTCCGCGCATCGATACCGCTGCGTTGCAATTGATGAATCACGAACGGCAGAAAATCGTCGTCCGTGAGACTCTGCCCGGACAAATTGATCGAACACATCGAAAGACGCCGCCGCTCATCGGCTTCTGAAACCAGCCAGCGGAAAGCGTGGCTGACAACCCAGCGGTCGATATTGGGCATGATGGCATAGCGTTCGGCAGCGGCAATAAACAACTCGGGTGACACCAGGGACCCGCTCTCATCGCGCATTCTCAACAGCAGCTCGTAGTGCGCCCCGCTGTCGGCAGACTGCAGCGGCAGGATGGTTTGGCGAAACAGCTCGAAGCGGTCTTCCTCCAGCGCATTGTTGATCCTTGCCGCCCACTGCATCTCCCGGCGGCGGCGCATCAGATCGATATCGTTTTCCTGATAGCTGTGAATCCGGTTGCGACCCGCTTCCTTGGCAGCCTGACAGGCACTGTCGGCTGCCGACAGCAGGGCGGCAACATCTTCGTTGGCGGCAGAAATCGGCACTACGCCAATACTCGTGCCCAGCTTGAAACTCCGGTCATCCCACGAAAACCGGTGCTCCTTGATCGCTTCGCGCAGGATATCGGCGGTTTTCAACGCCTCGTCCAGCGAACAGCTTTCCAGCAACAGGCCGAACTCGTCGCCGCCCAGCCGGGCCAGCGTATCGCGCCAGCGAATCTTGGACTTCAGCAGCGCACCGATCTGACCGAGTAATGCATCCCCGGCGCTGTGGCCACAGGTATCGTTCACGATCTTGAACTGATCCAGGTCCAGATAGCAGATTGCGTAGGAGGTCTCCTGGGCCCGGGCGCTCTTCAGTGCCCGCTCCAGGCGATTCTCGAACTCGCGACGATTGACCAGGCCGGTCAGGATATCGTGGCTGGCATGGTAGCTGAGCTTCCGGTTGAGTTCGCGCGCTTCGCTGACATCGTGGAAGACCAGCACGCCACCCGACACATCGCCACGATCGTTCCTGATCGGCGATGCCGTGCTTTCAATATAAAGTTCGTTGCCGTCACGCCGGATCAACAGTGTCGGGCGCACCGACTTGATCGACCGGTTACGACGAATCGACACGGCAACAGGACTTTCGAGCGGCTCACAGGTTTCTTCGTGAAAGCCCCGAAATACCTCATCGACCGTACGCCCGACGGCATCGTCCAGCTTCCATCCGGTCAGCTCCTCGGCGACAGGGTTCAGGTATTCGATATTGCAGTGCTCGTCCGTCGTCACCACACCATCGCCGATGGATTGCAGCGTGATCTGCGCACTTTCTTTTTCCCGGAACAGCGCCTCTTCATAGACTTTCTGCTCGGTAATATCCGTTTCGATTCCGATCAGACGCTGCAACCTGCCCTTTTTATCCTGCAGGGCCTTGGCGCGGCACTGTATCCAGCGCCATTCGCCGTCGCGGCGGCACATGCGATGCACACTTTCGAACATCTCGCTGTTGCCGGCCAGGTGCTCGCGGAGCTTCGACTGCAGCAGGGCAAGATCGTCCGGATGGACCAGCCGGCGCCAGTCGGGCGGCGATCGCGCCAGGTCCTCATCGGAGTAGCCCATGATGGCCTTCCAGCGCGGCGAGAACTCCAGGTGATTGTTGATGGCATCGAAATCCCAGGTGCCATCGTTGGCCGTGCAGATCATCAGGGCATCG
>JAJRXW010000288.1 GCA_024276095.1 Gammaproteobacteria bacterium | reverse complement strand
TGGTTCTTTGGCCTGGCCGTCAGGTCCGGTTCTGGTCCAGTGCCCTGATGGCTTTGTGCAGGTTGCTTTTGTGGCGGGCTGCCTTGTTCTTGTGTATCAGGCCCTTGTTGACCAGGGCATCGATTTTCGGCGTGGCGGATTTGTAGGCCTCGGCGGCCTGCTCCGATTTGCCGGCTTCGATCGCATTGATCACTTTCTTGATGGCGGTACGCATCCGGGAGCGCAGTGCTACGTTATGTTGACGCCGACGCTCGCTTTGTCTGGCCCGCTTGGCTGCTGATTTGATATTGGCCACTTCGCTTCCTGTTCAGGTAATCTGCAAATACAAAGAATCATCCGCCTGCCAGGGCGGAAGCGGCGTATTCTTTGCGTTTGGAGCCGGGTTGTCAATACCACCTTGTCAGCCGCTGCGGTAGACTTCACGCCCGATGGCCCAGAATACCCCCCAGCCCAGCCCGAAAACCTCCGGAAAGCGCCTGCTGCAGTCCACTTCCGTGGTGGGGGGCATGACCCTGTTGTCGCGGGTGCTGGGTCTGGCGCGGGATGTCGTATTTGCGCGCATGTTCGGCGCCGGCTTCGCGATGGATGCCTTTTTCGTCGCTTTCAAGATTCCCAATATTTTCCGGCGATTTTTTGCCGAAGGCGCATTTTCCCAGGCTTTCGTTCCGGTTCTTACCGAATATGACCAGAATCATTCCCGCGCTGAGGTCCGGGAGCTGGCGGATCGCGTTGCGGGAACCCTGGGTATCAGCCTGTTCGTATTCACAGCGCTTGGCGTGCTTGCAGCGCCGCTGCTGATCGCGGTTTTTGCGCCCGGCTTCGTCAGCAACGGCATGCTCGAGGACGGCGATCGCTACACGCTTGCGGTCGATATGCTGCGGCTGACTTTTCCGTACCTGTTTTTTATCTCGATGACGGCGCTGGCGGGCGGGATACTCAATACCTACCATCGTTTCGCGGCCCCGGCGTTCGCGCCGGTGCTGCTGAACATCGTGCTGATTGTGTTCGCGGCATTCATTGCACCGGGCTACTCGCGGCCCGGCATTGCCCTGGCGCTCGGCGTTTTTGTCGCCGGGGCGGTGCAGCTCGTTTTCATGCTGCCGTTCCTGGGGCAGCTGAAAATGATGCCACGGCCACGTTGGGGTGCGCGCCATGCCGGCGTGAAAAAGATCCTGAAACTGATGGGGCCGGCGGTATTCGGTTCTTCCGTCGCGCAGATCAATATCCTGTTCGATACGCTGATTGCGTCGTTCCTGGTGACCGGCAGTATCAGCTGGCTGTATTACTCGGACCGGCTGATGGAGTTTCCGCTGGGGGTGTTCGGGATTGCGCTGGCAACCGTTATTTTGCCCAATCTCTCGCGCCACCATGCCGCCGATTCCGGCGCTCGTTTTTCGGCAATGCTCGAATGGGCGATACGGCTGGTGATTCTGATTGCGGTACCGGCAGCAGCCGGTCTGTTCGTGCTGGCAGAGCCGATTCTGACCACGATTTTTTATGGCGGGCGGTTCGCCGCAAACGATGTCGCAATGGCGGGAATGAGCCTGATGGCATACTCATTCGGCCTGGTCGGTTTCATCATGGTCAAGGTGCTGGTGCCGGGTTATTTTGCCCGCCAGGACACCCGCACGCCGGTCAGGATCGGCATCAAGGCGCTGGGCGTCAATATGGTTTTGAATATAGCGATCGTCGTACCGTGGGCGATGGGCGGCTATCCGGGGCCGCACACCGGCCTGGCGGTTGCCACCTCGCTGTCCGCTTTCCTGAATGCCGGCCTGCTGTACCGGGGGCTGCGCCGCGAAGGGGTACTCGACAGGGCGCCGCGGCTCGGAAAATTTCTGCTTACGGTGGTTGTGGCAGCGGCATTGATGATGATGTTGCTTCGGTATTTCATGCCGATGACGCCCGACTGGCTGGAAGCAACGCTGCCGGTGCGCTGCTTGTGGCTTATCGGGGGTATTGCCGGTGGCGGGCTGGTGTATTTCGGGGCACTGTATGCCATGGGTATCCGGCATACGGATTTCAGAATGCACCCTGCCGGGGCAAAGGACTGAGACTATGACCCGCATGCGCCTTATTCGCCGGCCCGGTACCGGCGGGCATCGTCCTCCAGACGGCTGTGTGGCGACGATCGGTGTATTCGATGGCGTACACCACGGTCATCAGCTGATTTTGCAGCGGGTTCTCGACGAGGCGCGGCAGCGGGGCCTGCCGTCGCTGGTATTTACATTCGAGCCCACACCGCAGGAGTATTTCAGCAGGAGCAACCCGCCGGCCAGGCTGATGCAGTTGCGGGAGAAATACGAGGCGCTGGACGCTTTCGGTATCGACTGGCTGTATTGTCCGCCTTTCGATGCCAGTATCGGATCGCTGCAACCGTTGTCGTTTATCCGGCATTTCCTGATCGACACACTGGGTGTGAAATATCTGGTGGTCGGAGACGATTTCAGGTTTGCCCAGGGACGCAGCGGCACACTGGAGGATCTTCTGGCGGCAGGCAAAGAGGCGGGTTTTGGTGTTGAGCAGATCGGCAGCGTCGTTCAGGATGGCATCAGGGTATCGAGTACCGCGATTCGCGCGGCGCTCGAAAGCGGCGAACTCGAGCGGGCAAAATATCTGCTGGGCCGGTACTATCGCATGTCGGGCAGAATCGTTGCCGGCAACAGGCTGGGGAAAACACTGGGGTTCCCCACAGCGAACGTCAATCTGAACCGGGTGCTGAGTCCGGTGATGGGGATTTTTGCGGTCAGGGTGGACGGCCTGGGAGGAGGGCTGCTCGATGGTGTCGCCAGTGTGGGTACCCGGCCGACGGTGGGCGGAACGGTTCCGCTGCTCGAAGTACATATCTTCGATTTTGACCGGGAAGTTTATGGGGAGCATATTCAAATAGAGTTTGTTGCCCGGTTGCGCGACGAGATTCACTTTCCGGATCTTGAAAGCCTGCAGCAGCAAATGCATATTGACGCACAGCAGGCCCGCCGGATACTGGCGGATTTGAAGAAATAGTACCGGAACCGGCCGGCCTGAAATCAGCCACTAACGTAAGACAGCAAAATTGTGACCGACTATAAAGAGACACTGAACCTGCCGCAGACGGATTTCCCGATGCGCGCCAACCTTGCCCAGCGGGAGCCGAAGATCCTGGCGGAGTGGTATGCCCGTGATCTGTACGGGAAAATCCGCCGGCACACCGAAGGGCGTGACAGGTTCACGCTGCTCGATGGCCCGCCCTATGCCAACGGCCAGATTCACCTCGGGCATGCGGTCAACAAGATCCTCAAGGACGTGATCGTCAAATCGCAAACGCTCGCCGGCAAGGATGCGCCCTATATTCCCGGCTGGGACTGTCATGGTCTGCCGATCGAACACCAGGTCGAAAAGAAAAAGGGCAAGGTCGGGGACAAGCTTTCCGCTGCGGAGTTTCGCCGGGCCTGTCGCAGCTATGCGCTCAGGCAGGTGGACAATCAGCGGGAGGATTTCAAGCGACTGGGTGTGCTGGGTGACTGGGACAATCCGTATCTGACGCTGGACCCGATGTTCGAGGCCGACCAGGTGCGGGGATTTGCCCGAATTATCGAAAACGGCCACCTGCAAAGAGGGTACAAGCCCGTGCACTGGTGCCTGGACTGTCGTTCTGCGCTGGCAGAGGCCGAGGTCGAGTACCAGGACAAGCGCTCGACCGCGATCGATGTCCGCTTCGATGTCAGCGATCCCGAAGAATTCTATGCGCGCCTGGCGAAAACCGGGTGTTCCGGCCTGTCTGCCGACGACCTGCCGTTGTCCGTTGTGATCTGGACGACAACGCCGTGGACGCTGCCGGCGAACCAGGCGGTGGCTTTGGGCGCAGAGATCGAATACTCGCTGATCGAAGTGTGCAGCGGCGATCGGCGGATGCGGCTGGTGCTCGCGCACGAACTGGCAGAGGCCACCTTGCAGAGGATCGGTGCAGCGGAGGGCGCAAAGGTCCTGGCCAGTTTCCCGGGAGCCGTTCTCAGCGGGATCAGGCTCGGCCATCCTTTCTATGCGCGCCAGGTTCCTGTCATCCTGGGCGAGCATGTCACGCTGGAAAGCGGCACCGGGGCGGTGCATACCGCGCCGGGACATGGCCAGGAAGATTTCGATGCCGGTGTGGAGAATGATCTGCCGCTGGACAATCCGGTGGATGGCCGGGGTGTTTACCTTGAGGATACCGGGCTGTTCGGCGGGCAACATATTTACGCAGCTGAGAAACTGATCGTTGAACGAATGCAGGAATCCGGCGCTTTACTGCATGCGGAGCAGGTGGAGCACAGTTTCCCGCATTGCTGGCGTCATAAATCGCCGTTGATATTCCGGGCGACCCCGCAATGGTTTATAGGGCTCGATCACAACGGACTCCGCGCCGCGAGCATGGCCGCTATCGACACCGTGCAGTGGATTCCCGATTGGGGAAAGCAGCGCATTGAAGGCATGGTAGACGGCAGGCCCGACTGGTGCGTCTCGCGGCAGCGCGCCTGGGGCGTGCCCATTCCGCTGTTCATTCACAAGAACACCGATGAAATTCATCCGGACACCCCCGCTTTACTGGAGAAAGTAGCGCAACGCATGGAGTCCGATGGCATCGATGCCTGGTTCGAACTGGATGCCGCCGAGTTACTGGGCGATGCTGCCGCGGACTACGAAAAAGTCACCGATACGATGGATGTCTGGATGGATTCCGGCATGGCGCATCACTGCGTATCGACGCGCCGCGATGAGATCGGTTATCCCGTTGATCTTTA
>JAJRXW010000287.1 GCA_024276095.1 Gammaproteobacteria bacterium | reverse complement strand
TGGACTCCTGGTATCCACAATGCTGCCGAGAAAAACAGGGCTCCCGGGCCGAACCAGCGTCAGCAGATCGATCCAGTCGATATTGCGTATCTTGCCCCTGGCCTTGAGCCCGATCGCCTGTGCCCGCCATTGAATGCCCGGCAAAAGAAAGGCCACTACCACCAGCGCCACCACCAGCAATGATGCGATACGCAAGTAACGAGACCGGCGGCGACCCAGTTTTTCCATCATTTATCTAGCGGCGACCTGCCAGGCCTTTGATTCTGTCCAACGCAAAGCTTTCCGCACCCCTGGGGCGTCCGGATACGATCCACAACAACAAGACGATGACCGTATATACCAGAACACCCAGCATAACCGCAGCCAACAAAGAGATCAGTGACGGAATCGCCAACTGTGAAGATGTCAGCAACCCGAGACCGTAGTTCAGAACACCGTACATGACGGCCGATCCTGCGACCGGACGCCAGATCACGGCCAGAAACTGCGGCATCTTCAGCTTGAGCGTCCGGAACATAGCCGCATAGTAGACCGGCAGGTTAATCAGCGCCGCGGCCAGAATGGCCCAGGCCGCGCCGATCATCCCCCACTGCCGTGAAAATACCAGCAGAAGAACAATCAACAGGGTCACGTAAAAGCTGAACAGCCGGGTCAGGATCTGCGGCCGCTTCAGCGCGAGGTAGACCGAAGCAATATTGGTCTCCATCGCTGCAATTGCGCCTGAGATACCCAGAATGCGGATCAGCGGCCCTGCCTCTACCCATTTCGGCCCCAGCAGAACCGCTACGATCAATTCCGCCAGTACGGCAATACCGACCGCGGCAGGGATGGCGAATATGCCGATCATTGCCAGCACATCCAGATAGCTTTGCCTCAACTTGTCGAGATCGTTCGCCAGTTTGGCATAGGCCGGGAAAACCGCCCTGTTGATGGGCGCAACCAGTTCGCTGGTAGGAAGATGAGATATCTCGTAGGAAACCGTATAAAGACCCAGCGCCCCGGCACCCAGCAGCTTTCCGATAATAAAATCACCGCCCCGATGACGAATAAACTCGAGCATATTATTGATAAACAGCCAGCGTGAGAATCGAAACAGCTCCGTCCATGCCGCAACACTGAACCGGGGCCGATAAGGATGCACGAAGTAACTCATCGTGGTTCCTCCCAGCTTGCCGGCGATAATCCCGGCAACCAGCGCCCAGTAACTCCGCAGCCAGAATGCCATCGATATGGTTACGATAAAACCGATCAGCTTTTTTGACACCATAAAGATGAACTCTTTATGGAATTCCATCTCCTTGCGAAAAGCCACGACGCCGATATTCTGGAACCCCTGAGCCATAACGCTGATGGCCAGTACATACATGATCGGAGCCAGCCGGGCATCATCGTAAAACTCCGCCGACAGTCCCGCGAGCGCGATCAGCAACAGGCTGATAACTGCGGCGAAAAATATCGTAATGGTCCAGGCCGTATCGTACTGCTTGCGGGTAGCGTTTTGATTCTGGATCAGCACCACATCGAAACTGAAAGAACTCATCAGATCCAGCGCCCCGATAATCGCGGTTGCCAACGCCACCAGACCGAAATCTTCCGGCGACAGAATACGCGCGAGAATCACGACACTCACCAGGCCAAGGCTTTTTGTCACAGCCTTGAACAGAATCATCCAGATGGCACCGGTGGCCATTTTCCTGTTGAGATTTTCCATCGCGGGAGTCTGGGCCTGTCTGCGACGAGCAGATCGTGAAATATTTCAGGTATTGTGAATGAGCTTCAGGAATGCCTTGCTATATATCTGTATCATACCGGCCAGCCTGATCTTTTTCCATCCAGGGTAGACTAAAATGCCTGTTTATTTTATTTTTAAATTAGCAAGTTACTAGCGATTTCTGAAAACAGGCTCAAGCAGGAAATCCCCTCCATGATGCAGGATCCACCGACCAGGCACGTATCCATTCGAGCGCAGGCCACTTCATGCGCACTGCACTGACAGGCAATCCGGGGACATCCGACATGCATACACGGCCGGGACTTTTTTCGGTCAGGCCTGCCCTTTACATTATCATTCTGGCCTTGTCCGTTTGCGCCGCCTATGCCTACAAACTGAGAACCGACGGCATCTTTGCATGCCCGGCCGACGGCTACACGGCTGATCGATACCTGGCCTACTGCAACGCGGTTTCGTACGGAGACTACGATCATGGCGCTTTCTGGTTCGGCCTGGAACCCGAAGCCCGGCGCCATGCCTCCGCTGCGGAGGTATTGTTTGTCGGCAGCAGCCGGATGCAGTTCGGTTTCTCCACTGCCGCAACGACCGACTGGTTCACATCGACTGCTGCCAGCTACTATTTACTGGGATTCAGCCACACGGGCAATGTCCGGTTCCTTGAGCCGCTCCTTGAGAAACTGACGCCAGGGGCAAAAGTCTACGTCATCAATGTCGATCGATTCTTCGATACCCGGGAATCGCCCCCGGTGGCGGAGATATTTCACGGTGATGACGTGGAAAATCGATATGATCAGAAACAATCGTGGCAGCTGCCGCACCGCGCAATCTGCACACTGCTGCCGATCATCTGTGGCAACCGGCTTTCCATGTTCCGATCGCGTCAAAACGGAAGCTGGGTACTGAAAGGAGCTGCCGAACTGGAAACCGTCGCGACATCCACCGGTGCCGCCGACAACCAGGACCAGTGGGCCGATTTCGCGGCGCTTGGCAAAAGCTTTATCTCGAAACTGCCTGTAGAACCGGACTGTATTTTACTGACCATCGTTCCGACAGTAGAGACCAAACGGGACGAAGCGGCTGCAATCGCCCGCGCGCTCGGTCTCGATCTGATCGCCCCGAACCCCGGGGGGCTGGTGACATATGACGGCTCGCATCTGGATTTGCCCAGCAGAGAACGCTGGGCTGCCGCCTTTTTCAGCGCCGCGGGACCACGAATCCAGCGGTGCCTGAACGCTTCCGGGACATCATGACAGTGAGCTGGTTACCCGCTGCAACTGATTTTCGAGCCGGGTTGAAAGCCGCTCTCGCGATCGAGGATGCCGGCGAACGCCTGGAAAGGCTGGCCGCCCTTGCGCAGTTTCAACTGGGCTACCTGGAAACCATTCAGCTCGACAATGCGCTCAGGCAATCAGCCTGCGATTCACACCCCGGTTTCCGGCCTATCCGGCTTGCCCTCCTGTCAAGCTGCACCATCGATCATCTGCTGCCTGCGATTCGCACAGCCGGGCTGCGACAACGGCTGCGCTTCGAGATATACGCCGGACCATATGGCCAGTACCGACAGGAAATACTGAACCCCGGCTCTGAACTTCACACGTTCGATCCTGAAATAATTCTGCTTTCGCTGACATTTCACGATGTTGTCGCGAGCATGCCTTTGGCAGCATCGGCTGACGAAGTCGATGCGGCGATTTCTTCGGCTGCCGGGGACCTGGCCAATATCTGGAATCAGGCAAAGGATTCAATCAGGGCTACCGTCATCCAGCAATCGTTCCTGAATGTTGCAGAGCCCCTGTTCGGAAATCACGAACAGCTGTTCCCGGCGGCTCCGGGCCGGATGGTGGCCCGGCTGAACGACCGGTTGATACGGGCGGCTGGCGAGGAACAAATACTGCTGCTCGATATTGCTGCTGCCAGCGCCCGGGACGGCATAGACACCTGGTTCGACAGAACCCGCTGGCTGCAGGGAAAAATCGAGATCGCGCCGCAATCAGCGCCCCGCTACGGGGATCTGGTTACCCGCCTCATCGGTGCCCAGCTCGGCCAGTCGAAAAAATGCCTGGTACTCGATCTCGACAACACCCTCTGGAGCGGTGTTATTGGCGACGACGGGCTGGAAGGAATCATCGTGGGCGAAGGCAGCGCCGTTGGCGAGGCGCATCTGGCGCTGCAACGCTATGCAAAACTGCTCAAGGAACGCGGAGTCATCCTGGCAGTTTGCTCGAAAAACGAACTGGCAACAGCCGAATCGGTTTTTCGCGACCATCCGGAAGTGCTCCTGCAACGTTCCGATTTCGCCGCCTTCGCCGCGAACTGGACGGACAAGGCAGAGAACCTCCGGGCCATCGCCAAACAGCTGAATATCGGGCTCGACAGCCTTGTCTTCGTTGACGACAACCCTGCGGAGCGGGCGCGCATCAGAGAGAGCCTGCCGATGGTCGCCGTTCCCGAGTTGCCGGCGGATGTGGCCGACTATGTGCGCTGCATCGCCGATGCCGGATATTTCGAGACCATCAGCTTTACCGCAGAAGACCGGCAGCGCGCCGGTCAGTATGAAGCCAATGCCGAGCGCGAAAGCCTGCGAGGCACAGCGCAAAGCATGGATGAATTCCTCAGCGGGCTGGAAATGATCGTCGAGTCCGGGCCGTTCACTTCGATCGACATGCCTCGCGTACACCAACTGATCAACAAAACCAATCAGTTCAACACGACCACGCAACGCTACACCAGGGAAGAGCTGTCGGACTTTGCGGCAGACCCGGGAAATATTACCCTGCAATTCCGCCTCGCAGACCGGTTCGGTGACAACGGCCTGGTCAGCGTAATGATCATCTGCCCGGATTCCGGCGAACCGGATGTATTCGAGGTAACCAGTTGGGTCATGAGCTGTCGCGTATTTGGCCGCCAACTCGAAGATGAAGCGATGAATGTCGCCGTTGAAACTGCACTGGCCCGGGGCGCCCGGGCGCTGCGCGCCGATCTGATACCCACGAAAAAGAATGCAGTGATCTGCGATCTGTACCGGAATCTCGGTTTTTCCCAACTGGGCGAGCCGGCAAAAGACGACGCCAGAACGCGCTGGATCCTTGAGCTTTCCGACTACCAGAAACGATGCACTTTCCTAACCCGCAAGGTACCAGACAATGACTGATCAGGAAATCCTGGACGAATTTACGAATCTTCTCAGAGACCTTCTGGCTGACGACTCGATTGTCCTCGGCAAGGAAACGAAACGCAGCGATGTAGCGAACTGGGACTCGTTCCAGTATGTAAATTTCATTGTCGCCGTGGAAGCCAGGCTTGGCATTAAATTCAGAGTTTCCGACGTGGAATCCTTTGAAACAGTAGGCGACATAGTGACCGAAACCCGTTCGCTCCTGAACCAGGATACAGCCGGGTAGAGCCTGTTCCATGCTGTTTAACTCCTACACTTTTATTTTCGGTTTCCTGCCGGCCACGCTCGCCATATTCTTTGTGCTGGGAAGGGCCTCGCGCAATATGGCGCTCAGCTGGCTGATCGTTGCATCGTTGATCTTCTATGCCTGGTGGAACCCGGCCAATATTCTGATCATCCTGACTTCACTCGGAACCAACTTCATATTCGCCCGTCTCCTTTTCAGACTGGCCTCCGACAAGAAACGCGTTCGCCTGGGACAGGCGGTACTCGGGCTCGGTATCGCTTTCAATATCTTTTTCCTGGGCTATTTCAAGTACGCCAATTTTCTTCAGTCGGCCATGAACGATATTGCCGGCACCGATTTCGTTCTGACGCAGGTGATACTGCCTCTGGGCATATCGTTCTTTACCTTCCAGCAGATTGCGTTTCTGATCGACGTGCACGGGAAAAATATAGAAAAATTCGCCCCGCGGGATTTTTTCCTGTTCGTACTGTTCTTTCCCCAGCTTATCGCCGGCCCTATCGTGCATTTTCGCGAGATGATGCCGCAGTTTCTCAGCAACTCCTGCCGTTTCGACTCGGGGCGATTCTCGATCGGGCTCACGCTGTTTGCAATCGGCCTGTTCAAGAAGGTCGTGCTGGCCGATGGCATTGCACCGCACGTCACGCCAATCTATGAACTCGCGGCAGCCGGCGGGGATATATCGCTGTTTCCCGCATGGATTGCGGCGGTGGGTTTCACACTCCAGATATATTTCGACTTCTCCGGCTACAGTGACATGGCCGCGGGGCTGGCGCGCTGCTTCGGTGTCCGGCTGCCGCTGAATTTCGACTCCCCGCTGAAAGCCACCAATATCATCGATTTCTGGTCGCGCTGGCATGTCACGCTGACACGCTTCCTGACCGCCTACATATACAATCCACTGGCACTTTGGCAAACCCGAAAGCGCATCGCGAAGGGTCTGCCCGGTCTCGGCGGGCGCAATTCCAGCTTCGGCGCGTTTGTCATGGTCCTGGCAGCTCCGACCATCCTGACCATGCTGCTGTCCGGGTTCTGGCATGGCGCAGGGTATCTGTTCATCCTCTGGGGCCTCCTGCACGGCATCTTTCTGACCGTCAATCATGCCTGGCGTTTCGTCACGCCACGGCTCCGGTCAAACAAAGACAGTTACGAGCGATTCATGCGCCCGGCCGGCTTCCTGATTACCTTCACCTCAGTGGCTGTCGCGATGATCCTGTTCCGCTCCACGACGACCGATGCAGCGATCAACCTGTTGCAGGGGATATCCGGACTGAACGGCATCACCCTGCCGGCGCAGATACTCGAGCGTACCGGGCTTTTGAACATACTGGCACCTGTGGTCTCTGCTTCAGACACGCAATCGGCAGGCGAACTGGTACTTGCCATTGCCTGGATTGCCGTCCTGCTGCTGATCGCGCTGCTGCTCCCGAATTCGCTGCAGATAATGGCCCGCTACGAACCTGTGCTGGGGGTCAGGAAACTGACGCCAAATACGGGATGGTTTGCCCGGGTACTGGTCTGGAAGCCGACCATCCCCTGGGCTGTCGCGGTATCCGTACTCGCCGCGGCGGCAGTCATGCGGCTGGGAGGCAAGAGCGAGTTCCTGTACTGGCAGTTCTAGCCCCGAGTTCTAGCCCCGAGTTCT
>JAJRXW010000286.1 GCA_024276095.1 Gammaproteobacteria bacterium | reverse complement strand
CGGTATGCCCGGTCCGGAATCGGTCACGGACAACACGATATGGTCCGGTTTTCGCGCCAGGCCGATGGAGACATTGCCGCCGGCCGGTGTGTATTTGATGGCGTTGTCGAGCAGGTTGGTGATGGCCTGGAACAGCAGGTTCCGGTCGCCGCGTACCCGGATCTCCTCGGGTACGTCGCAGCTGAGCCGGATTGATTTCTCGTCCGCCAGCGCCTGGTAGAGCTCCCAGGCATCGCTGACGCAGCGGCTCAGGTCTACCGGGTTGAGTTCGGCTTCATAGGTTCCCGCTTCAATGCGCGCAATGCTGAGTAATGAAGCAAACGTTGCCAGCAGCCCTTCCGCATCTTCGATACAGGCATCGATCTCTTCGCTTTCGGCAAAGTTTGCTTCCCGACGCAGGTTTTCGAGCCGGTTGCGCAGGCGGGTCAGCGGCGTGCGCAGATCATGGGCGATGTTGTCGGAGATATGCTGCACGTTTTTCATCAGCGATTCGATCTGGTCCATCATCGCGTTGAGGTTTTTCGCCAGTTCGTCAAATTCATCGCCGGTGCCGGCGGTTGCGATCCGCTGGGTGAGGTCGCCCGCCATGATCTGCCTGCTGGTCGTGTTGAACTGGCCGACCCGGCGCAGGACGTTGTTGCTCATGATCAGTCCGCCGACCAGCGCCAGTGCCAGGGTGATGGTAAGCCCCCAGAACAGGGTTCGGTCGAACAGGCGGGTCAGCTGTGTCAGTGCCCGCACTTTGCGGCCCACGATCAGGCGCAGGCCCGGTTGTGGTACGAATACGCGCGCCCGAACCGACACGCTGTCGCCGTTTGGTTCGATGTATTCGAATGCAACCCAGCCATCCGCGTTGGAAGTAAACGCGGGCCACTCACTGATGTTGCCGACCAGCGGATGGAGGTCCGCATCGGCAATCAGGTAAACGGCATCGCCGTCCGGGTTCGCGTTGATCCTCATGGTGATGACGTTGGCCAGTCCCTGGGGCCCGCGCTGGGCGAACTGCTCGGCGAGTCCGGAAATCTCGGCCTGGATGGCGGCATCGGTTTCCTGCTCGAGGTAACCGGTTGCCGACCAGCTGATGAATACGAACAGGATCGTCACGGAGACGAAAAACAGGATCATGTACCTGAACGTCAGCAGGAATGTCGTGGTGCGTGTCTGGTCAGCCAGTCGCATCAATCTTGTATCCCGCGCCACGTACTGTATGGATCAGCGGCGCATCGAAATCCTTGTCGATCTTCGCCCGCAGGCGGCTGATATGTACGTCGATGACGTTGGTCTGGGGATCGAAATGATAGTCCCAGACACTTTCCAGCAACATGGTGCGCGTGACGACCTGGCCTTTGTGCCGCAGCAGGAACTCCAGCAGCCGGAAATCACGGGGTTGCAGGGCGATCAACTGCTCACCGCGCCGGACTTCCCGGGACAACAGGTTCATGGAGAGATCGGCAATGTTTAATGTCGTTTCAGTCTCAGTTTTGCCCTTCGCCCTTCGTGACAGGGCCTCGATGCGTGCCTTGAGCTCGCTGAACGCGAACGGCTTGACCAGGTAATCGTCGCCGCCGGCCTCCAGCCCCTTGACCCGGTCATCGACCTGGCCCAGTGCGCTGAGAATCAGGATCGGCGTGTGGTCGTCGGAAGCCCGCAGTGTGCGCGTGATCGAGAGGCCGTCCACGCCCGGCAGCATGCGGTCGATGATCAGCGCATCGTAGGACTCGGTAGTGGCCATGAACAGCCCGTCTTTGCCGTTGTCTGCATGGTCGATCATGTGCCCGGTCTCGGTGAAACCCTGGACAATAAAATCAGCGACGCTGCTGTCGTCTTCGATCAGGAGGATGCGCATGGAGGATGAGGATGACCTGTATGGAGTAAGTTAATGTATTAAAAGGTAAAAATTGCCGTATGGCAACATTACCAAATGTTAATGTTACGGCAACCGGTTGTTTAGGCGGGGCGCTCTATACTTCTCCCCATCGACAGCAACATGGATTGTGAAGCTGAAGCAGAAAGCCGGCGTGGTTCTTCCCCCTCACCACGCCGGCTGATTCAAAAAAGATAGTCGTTTGTGTCGTGAATCTGGAGCAATTGTCAGGCTCCAGGCCAAAGAAACGAAAAGCCCGGATTTTCCTCCTCCCGGGCTTTTTTTTGCCTGCGATAACCGTGCACTGCGCTATTCCCGGCTGAGCCGGTAGATCAGGATTGCGGCCCGTTTGATCGCCAGCGGCAGCGACTCCAGATCCAGCCGTTCTTCCGGCGCATGCTCACCGTCTCCATAAGCACCCAGACCCGCGAGGCTGTCCGTGTAGGGCGCAACAAAGGAGATGTCCGCGGCCCCCCGGCGGGAAGGGTCCAGCACCGGCATGGGCTCTCTGCCCAGCGCCTGGTTGATCCCGGACAACAGCTCCTGCAGGCGTACATTACCCGGCGTTGGCGCCATTGCCGGGTATCCCTCGGTAAAACTGATCGTCGCGCCGGTGCGGGGCAGGTGCCCGGCCACGACGGCGCGCATGGCATCGCGGGCGCGCGCCAGCTGCTCATCGGAAATGGTGCGCAGGCCGCCGCGGACCACCACGCGCCGCGGAATGACGTTGGTCTTGCCGAAGGCTTCGCCACGGCTTTGCGCGCATCCCGAGGTCACTTCGGTACCGCCAAGGATTGTGCCGGCATTGAAAGTCAGGTATTCCTCGCCCCGGACCCGTTCATAAAAGCCGCTCAGAATCCTGGCGGCCTCGAAAATTGCCCCGGCGCCCGCTTCCGGGCCGAAGATTCCCGATGAATGGGCCTGCCTGCCGGTCACCTCAAGACACCATCCGCTCGAGCTGCGTCGCGAGACTGTCGCCCATTCGGCTTCATCGTCCCGGATGCCTGACTCGAATCCCAGCGCGATGTCCGCCCACCGCCCGGCTGCGATCAGCTCCCGGCGGGTGACCTCCAGCGGTTTGCCCGGGCGTTCCTCGTCCCCGGTATAGGCGACGACAATTTGTGTGTTCTCCAGCGCGCCGATCGATGCCAGTGCCTTGAGGGCATAAATAATGACGACGTTGCCGCCTTTCATGTCCGAGATTCCCGGGCCGGTGGCCCAGGTTCCTTCGCGCACAAAGCGCTGAAACGGGTCGTCGGGCTCGAATACCGTATCGAGGTGACCGATCAGCAGCAGTTTTTTTCCCTGGTTGCCCAACCGGCGTCCGAACAGGTGGCCCGCCCGGTCCATCGATTCGGGCAGCCTGATCCATTCGGTCACGAAGCCCAGTGTGTCCAGTTCCCGGTTCAGCGCCGCGGCGACATCGCGAATGCCCGCCTTGTTCAGCGTGCCGCTGTTGATATTGACCAGGGTCTCCAGCAATGCTTCGGCTTCACCGGCATGTGCCTCGGCCCATTCGCTCAGGGCGAGTTCCTCCGGGCTCAGTGCCGGTGGTGCCGGTGCCGCCGGTATCATCGGGCTGATCGCCAGGGCTGCGAACAACAGCATGGCAGAGCATGGTCTGAATGAAACGGTTGGTGTCATATCATCGCCTCCGGAGGCCATTATGCTGCTGACAAGGCGTTTTGGGAAAGAAAAAAGCCGTCACGAGGACGGCTTTTGCAGAGATGGCGGGCAGCAGCCCTTCGACGCCTACTCGACGTCGAATTTGCCTTTCATGCCAGCTTCCAAATGGCCGGGTACCAGGCAGGCGAAATCAACGGCACTGCCTGATTTTCCGAATTGCCAGATCAGTTCGGCATGCTGCCCGGGGGCCAGCGTGATCATGTTCGGTTCGGAGTGCTTCATGGTCGGGTTGGCGCGCATCATCACAGCATGTTCTTTCATTTCCTCGACGGTCCCGATGACCATCTCATGCGGGATCTTGCCGTCGTTGGTGACAACAAAGCGCACCGTTTCTCCGGCCTTGACATCGATCTGCTCCGGGTTGAAGCGCATGGAGTCTTTCATCGAGACCTCGATGGTGCGATCGACGTTATCCGCTTTACCGGGCCTGCCGACATCGACGGCATCGTGCTTGTCCATCGACATGCCGCCCATTGGCGAAGAGGACTCATGCTGGTGCGTTTCACTTTTGGCGTGCCCGCCGGGGTGATCGCCGCCTGCCAGTGCGAAGGTCGGCAGGGCGCCGATCACCAGGATCAAAATAGTCTTTTTCATATCAGTCTCTCTGTTTCAGGGTTAAAGTCAGTAAGCCGGTCGGTCGGCCCTTCAAAACCAGAAACGCAATCCGGCGACGAATCGCGTTTCGTTCGGGTCTTCGCCGGCGGCTTGTGCGAAATCCTTGGTATCGCCGAACTTGTAGGCCCATTCGACACCCACGTAAGGGGCAATCTCGCGCCGGATTTCATAGCGCAGCCGAAGCCCGGCGGCCAGCTCGGAAATGCCGGAGCCGATGCCCAGTTCGGCATCGTCCTTGCCGTACCAGTCCATATCGATTCTGGGCTGCAGAATCAGTTTCTGTGTGAATAATAACTCGTATTCGGCTTCCAGGTTAAATGCCGTGCGGCCGCCTTCGCCGATATACGCAGTGGCCTGCAGCTCAAACCAGTACGGAGCCAGGCCCTGCACGCCGAAGGCCAGCCAGCTCCGGTTCGGGCCTTTGCCGGTGTCGTGGCGCACACCCAGTTCCGTGCTCCAGAAAGAGGCCACGGCATAATCCCACAGTAACTCGGTGCGGGCTTCCTGGAATGAACCGCTGTCCAGATCACCCTCGGCCCGTAGCAGGGCACGGTTGTAGTCCCTGCCATACCAGGCCTGCAGGTCATAGGCGACCGAGGTATTGTCGTCGGTGACCACGGTTTCGAGCAGATCGGTCAGCAACGAGGCGAAATTGTGTTCGTCGGCAAGCCGGGGTCGCGCAATGGCGCCGAAATCGTAGCCGCCCGAATAGGCATGAGGATCGCGGGCATCCGCCGGTGCCGGTCCGCCCTGCACCCGGGGTGGCTTCGCTTCCTGGGCCGAGACTGTGGACATACCGAGTGCGATGACGGCTGTGGCGAAAAAAATCTTTCGGTCGATCATGATCAGGCCACCACCACTTCGCGGAACATGCCCGCGTCCATGTGGTAGAGCAGATGGCAGTGCCAGGCCCAGCGGCCCAGTGCATCCGCAGTCACCAGGAAGCTGACCCGCTGCGCCGGCTGTACGTTGATCGCATGCTTGCGGGCCTGAAAGTGGCCGTCGGGCGTTTCCAGCTCGCTCCACATGCCGTGCAGGTGCATGGGGTGGGTCATCATCGTGTCGTTGTGCAGAATTACGCGCAGCCGTTCGTTATGGCGAAAATGCACCGGCGTGGACTTGCCGAACTCCAGGCCGTCCAGTGACCAGGTGTATCGCTCCATGTTCCCGGTGAGATGCAGCTCGATTTCCCGTTCGGCGCCGCGCTCGTCGAGCGGACCACCGACGGTGTGCAGATCGGCGTAGGTCAGTACCCTGCGACCGTTGTTGCGCAGACCGATGCCAGGATCGTCGAGATTGGTGCGCGGTGTGTCGACCCGCATGTCGACGCTCGGGCCGTACTCGGTACTGGCGTGGCGCACCTTGACTGCCCCGGCACCCATTGCCATACCGTCCATCGCCATGCCGTCCATGGTGTGTTTGCTGTGATCCATGCCGGCCATATCATGCATGCCTTCCATGCCACCTTGCGACATGTCGCCCATCATGTCCGTCATGGTCAGCCACTCCGGCTTGTCCATTTCGGGCACTTCGGCGGCCATCCCGGCGCGCGGCGCGAGTGTGCCGCGGGCGAAACCGCTGCGGCCCATCGACTGGGCGAAGATCGTGTAGGCCTGGTCATCCGGTGTGACGATCACATCGTAGGTCTCGGAAACGCCCATACGGATTTCGTCCACCGTGACCGGTTCGACGTCCTGGCCGTCGGCCTGGACCACGGTCATCTTGAGACCGGGGATGCGCACGTCATAGAAACTCTGGGTGGCGCTGTTGATCAGGCGCAGCCGTACCCGTTCACCGGGGCGGAACAGTCCTGTCCAGTTGCCGTTCGGGGTCAGGCCGTTCATCAGGTAGGTGTAGGTATACCCGGAGATATCTTCCAGATCCGTCGGGCTCATGCGCATCTGGTTCCACATGCGGCGCCGGCTGATGGCATTGCCCCAGCCCTTGTCACCGATGTCTTTAAAAAACTGGCCGGCCGTGAGTTGATTGAAATTGTAGTAGTCGCTCTGCTTCTTGAGCTTGGCGAATACCTTCATCGGATCTTCGTCGGTCCAGTCGGATAATTGCACGACATACTCGCGATCCGCCCGGATCGGATCTTCGTCGGCAGGGTCGATGATGATGGCGCCGTACATGCCGGTCTGTTCCTGGAAACCGGTATGCGAGTGGTACCAGTAGGTGCCGGTTTGCTGCACCTTGAAGCGATAGACGAAAGTTTCGCCCGGCGCGATACCGTCGAAACTGACGCCCGGCACGCCATCCATCTGGTAGGGCAGAATCAGGCCGTGCCAGTGGATGGATGTGGATTCATTGAGGCGGTTGGTGACCCGCAGCGTGACCGTGTCTCCCATGCGCCAGCGCAGGATGGGTGCCGGGATGGAGCCGTTGATGGTGGT
>JAJRXW010000285.1 GCA_024276095.1 Gammaproteobacteria bacterium | reverse complement strand
GCTGCGTTGCTTCTTGATATGCCGGGGGACTTGTCCGGGGAGGCTGGCCGCTTTGGTGCCCGTGCGGGGGGAGTAGCTGAATATGTGCAGATGTCCGAATCCGGTCTGTTCGATGAATGCCAGGCTTTCCCGCCATTCCTGATCGCTTTCGCCGGGAAAGCCGACGATGATGTCGGAGGTCAGATTGAAATGCGCTATCTGGCTCCGGGCGGCGTCGACGATGCGGGCAAAGTCACTGGTCCTGCAGCGTCGGGCCATGCGCCGCAGCACCGTATCGGAGCCGCTTTGCAGGGGCAGGTGCAAGTGCGGCATGAGACGGGTATTGCTGAACAGCTGAAAAAAATCTTCCGGCAGATCCCAGGGTTCCAGCGAGCCCAGGCGTAGCCTCGGGATGTCGGTATCCGCCAGGACCGCCTGCAGCAGTTCGCTGAGATTACTGTTCAGTTCGGTGCCGTAACCGCCCAGGTGCACACCGGTCAGAATGACCTCCTGTACACCCTCCTGATGCAGGCTGTTGATTTCATCGACGACGGTTTTGACCGGTCGACTGTTTTCGGAACCGCGCGCCACGGTGACAATACAAAAGGTGCAGCGGTAGCGGCAGCCATCCTGCACCTTGACGAAGGCCCGTTGCCGGCCGCGGCTGAACAGGGAGATTTCCCCGGCATCGCTGGCCATCGCCGGCATGCTGGCGGTATCCAGTTCCGACAACGTCAGGCTGACCAGTTTGTCCTTGTCACCGTTGCCGACCACCAGATCGACGCCCATGGCCTCGGCTGCCTGGTCCGGATTCAGGGTGGCATAGCAGCCGCTGACAACCAGTTTGGCCGCCGGGTTGTCCCGGTGAATGCGGCGTATCAGCCGTCTGGACTTGCGCACCGCTTCCTGGGTGACCGCGCAGGTATTGATCACGATCAGATCGGCATCCTGCTGCTGGCGGGTGATTTTGCAACCCGCTTTTTGAAAGCCCTGTGCCCAGTTTTCCAGTTCCGCTTCGTTGAGGCGGCAGCCCAATGTTTTGAGATGTACCTGCATGATTATCCAAAAAACCAGTAAGCAATCAGGATGGCGGCGGTAATGCCGGCAAAATCAGCTATTATCCCACAAGCGGCGGCATGACGGATATTTTTGATGCCCACCGCGCCGAAATACACCGCCAGCACATAGAAAGTGGTTTCGGTGCTGCCCTGTACGATGCTGGAAAGACGCCCGGCAAAGGAGTCCGCGCCCATGCTGCGCATGGTTTCCACCATCATGGCCCGGGCGCCGCTGCCGCTGAAGGGTTTCATCAATGCCGTGGGCAGGGCGTCGATGAAGCGGTCGTCCATCTCCAGTATCCTGACCAGAGCCCGGAACAGATCGGCGATGATTTCCAGTGCGCCGCTGGCCCGGAATACGCCGATTGCAACCAGCATGGCAACCAGGTAGGGAATGATCGTGATGGCGGTCTGGAAGCCTTCCCTGGCGCCTTCGATGAAGGCTTCGTAGGCATTGATGCGTTTATAGACAGCGCCAATGATAAACGTCGTCACCAGGGTGAACAGAATCACATTGCTGAGCAAGGCCGACTGCTGCAGCATCTGCTGCTGGCTGAGACCGGCGAAATACAGCAGCAGTCCGGCCACCAGCATGGTGAAGCCGGCCAGATAGCCGAGTATCACTCTGTCCAGCAGATTGATGCGCTGCACCACGGCGACGGCCAGGAGACCGGTCAGTGTCGACATGTAGGTGGCAATCAGAATCGGAATGAAGACATCGGTGGGATTGGCCGCACCCAGTTGCGCCCGGTAGGTGAAAATGGTCACCGGGAACAGGGTGACGGCCGAGGTGTTGATCACCAGAAACAGTATTTGCGCATTGCTGGCCGTTTCCTTGTCGGGGTTCAGCGCTTGCAGTTCCTGCATGGCCTTGATGCCCAGCGGCGTGGCGGCATTGTCCAGACCCAGGGCGTTGGCCGAGATGTTCATGACCATCGCGCCCAGGGCGGGGTGGTCGCTGGGGACTTCGGGCATCAGTCTGGCAAACAGCGGCGTCAGGCCACGGGTCAGTAAAGACATGAAACCACTGCGTTCGCCGATGCGCATGATGCCCAGCCAAAGCGACAGGACACCGGTCAGGCCCAGGGAGATTTCGAAGGCGGATTTTGCCAGGCTGAACATGGCGGTCATGATCTGCGTGAAAATCTGCTGGTCACCCAGCACCAGCAATTTGCACAGCGCGGTGGCGAAGGCGGCAAGGAAAAAGAACACCCAGATGATATTCAGCACGAGTATGGTTGGCGCAATTGATGATTCAGTAGTCGATTATTCTACTGGCTCGGGTTGGCCCCGGCAAAGTGTGCAGGTATTTTCGGCGCCGGCATCCTGCTCAAGAACATTGTCATCCTGGCCAATCATGGTGTCATTTCGACCGAAGGGGGAAATAATTGTCGCGGCATCGTATTTGCTTCAGGATTTCTCGCCCGTCCCGGCATGGTGAAAATACCGGGCAGCCGCAGACAGAAAATTGCCTGGAGGGAATGAAGCAGGCAATGGATGTTTTGGTAAAGCATTAGTATTTGCTAAAATATGTTGGGT
>JAJRXW010000284.1 GCA_024276095.1 Gammaproteobacteria bacterium | reverse complement strand
GAGCGCAGCGTGGCCTGGCCCAGTGCCTCGATCATCATGTCGGGGTCCTGCAGCATGACAGGATCGATGCTCAGGCCCTGGCGGAGAAGACCGGAAAAGGCCTGTCCGAACTGCGGCTGCAGCGCCATCAGCGCGATGGCGGCCGCGATGAGTATGGCCGCCATATTGAGTTCCTTGGAGCGGGGCACCTGGCCCTTTTTCCGGGCGTCTTCAAGACGTTTCGGCGTCGGTTGCTCGGTACGTTCCTCTTGTGGTTTTTCATCAGCCACGTTCAGCTGCCTCCGATGATCTTACCGATCGCAAAAAGTGCTTTTGAAAACTGTTCTTCCCATACCGGGCCATGGTTTCTCAGGCTGACGGTAATCACGAAGAACCCGACCAGCATGCTGATCGGGAAGCCGACGGCAAACAGGTTCAGAGTCGGTGCCGCCCGGCTGATCACGCCAAAGGAGATATTGACCATCAGAATGGCAACGATCGACGGCAGGGCCAGCTGGACGGCTCCGGAAAAAATGATCGATGCGAATTCCGCGACAAAACGCGCGGTACCGACAGATATGGTCCCGGTGCCGATGGGGACCATCCGGAAACTTTCCGCGACCATGGAAATCAGTGCAAGGTGGGCATTGCTCGCAATCAGCAACAGGGTTGCAACGATGATGTACATGCGTCCGAGCATCGGGATGCCACCGCGTTGAGGGTCCACGACGGTGGCAAAACTCAGGCCCATGCCATTGGAGACGACCTGTCCGGCCAGCACAGCGGCTTCGATCGCCAGCTTCAGGATAAAACCGATTGCCAGCCCGAAGATCAGTTCACGAATGACGGTAAGAAAACCGGCGATGCTGAGCGGGTTGACCTCGGGGATATTGCCCACCACCGGCAGCATTGCGACTGCCAGGACACCGACGATCAGGATTCTGACTCTTGCCGGCACAAAGACGGCACCCAGTACGGGCGCCATCATGACAACGCCCGAGATGCGGATCATGGTCCACATCAGCATCATCATCGTGTCGGCAATCTGCAGCGTTGCATCCATCGGGTCATCCAATCATCTGCGGGATATTGGTGAACAGCGTTTGCGTATAGTTGACGATGACCTGCAGCATCCACGGCCCGGAGACGATAAGGGCGATGACCAGGGCCAGCAGTTTCGGAATGAAACTGAGCGTCTGTTCGTTGATCTGTGTGGCCGCCTGGAAAACACCCACCAGTACACCGGTCGCCAGGGCGCTCAACAACAAAGGAGCAGCAAGCATGGTGGTGACGGTCAGCGATTCGGTGACGATGGTCAGTACGGATTCAGGGGTCATGTTGGTGCCTCGTTCAGACGTTGAAACTGGCCGCGAGTGTGCCCATGAGCAGGCTCCAGCCATCTACCAGGACGAACAGCATGATCTTGAAGGGCAAAGAGACCAGCATGGGTGACAACATCAGCATGCCCATGGACATCAGGACACTGGAGACCACCAGGTCAATGATCAGGAACGGGATAAAGGTCAGAAAACCGATCTGGAAAGCCGTTTTGAGTTCGCTGGTCAAAAAGCTGGGCAGCAGTACGGTCATCGGCACATCGGCAACGGTTTCATAGCCGTCATGGCCGGCAAGCTCTGCAAACATGGCCAGGTCCGGTTCCCGGGTCTGGCTGAGCATGAAGGCGCGCATCGGTTCCTGCGCAGCTGCCGAGGCCTCGGCAAGCCCGATCGTGCCTTCCATGTAGGGATTGAGCGCCTCGTCGTAGACATCCGTCAGTACCGGGGCCATGACGAAAAAACTGAGAAACAGCGCCAGTCCGATGAGTACCTGGTTGGGCGGCGTTTGCGGCATGCCGATCGCCTGGCGCAGGATGGCCAGCACGATGATGATGCGTGTAAACGACGTGGCGGCCAGTACCAGTGAGGGCAACAGCGTCAGCGCTGTCATCAACAGCAGTATCTGGATGCTGATTGACCAGGTTTGTCCGCCGGCGTTGTCGCCGACCAGCGATAGTGCCGGTATACCCGACTCCGCTGCGGCGAGGTCCGAGGTCACGAGTAAAGCGATCAGGATAATCAGAAATTTCATTCGGCCTGTTCCATGTAATTCGAAAATGCCTGTTTTGCGGACTCGCCGCTGATGACATGCAGTGACGTCATGCCGGACGGGCTGATTCCAACCACGATCTGCTCCTCGCCGATGCGCAGCAGTACGACTTTCTCGCGGTTGCCCAGCGACACGCCGCTGACGATTTCGATCAGCCCGCCTTTCAGATGTCCGCCGTTGCGCATGCGCTGCACGAACCAGGCGCAGGCGCCCAGAACTGCGAGTACGGCGACCAGGCTGAGACTGGTACGAATTGCCGGGCCGAGCAGGCCGCCGGATGCCAGCGCGCCGGATACGACCGGCTCAACCGCTTCAACCGTCTCGGCAGAGGCGGCGCCGATCAGGCCCCAGAGCATCAGGCCGGTCAGTAAATGAGTCCAGCGCAACATCGTCTCATCCGGCCTTGCGGTCATCGCTGCCGTGCTCGGCCGGTGCGAGTACATCGGTCAGGCGGATGCCGAACTTGTCATTGACGATGACGATTTCGCCGTGCGCGACCAGCGCGCCGTTGACGATGACATCGAGAGGTTCGCCTGCGCCGCGGTCCAGTTCGACGACTGCTCCCTGGCTCAGGCCAAGCAGCTGCCCGACGCTCATACTCGCTCTGCCGACCTCCAGCGAGAGTGTGACCGGAACATCCATGATGACGTCGAGGTTCGGCCCTGCGCCGGTACCATCGCCGTTGCTGGTATGTGCGACCTGCTGAAAATCAGCGGCCTTGAACTCACCCGTCGATTCCGGCTGGGCCTGTGGCGCGCCATCGTGACTTTCGGGTGTGCCGGTATTGTTCGGTTCATCCATTTCTCTCTCCCAGGACGTTCTTGTTTACAGGGCTATTGATCTTGACGGCGTTCTGGCCCTTCAGGACACCAAAGGTGCCTTCGAGGACCGGCTGGTCGCCGACCAGCAATGTGACACTGGAGGGAATGTCTGTAGAAATGACATCCCCCGGCTTGGCGTTGGTCAGGTCCCGCAACGAGATGGCTGTTTCAGCCAGCACGGCACGCAGCGAGACGTTGGCGCTCCGGATATCCTGCCGAATCCGGCTTTTCCACTGGCGGCCATGGGTCTCGGCATGATCTGTCTGTCCGGCATCACGCACGTATCTGATCGGTTCGAGCAGGGCGTCCGGCAGCATGATGTCCAGATGACAGTCCCGCCCCCGAAGCCTGATCGTGAAACTGGTAATCGCCATCGTGTCTGACCGCTTTGCGACCGAGGCGAACATGGGATTCGATTCACTGGGCCCGGGTTCAAAATCGAGATCGATGAACGGTTGCCATGCCTCTTTCAGATCTGCCGCTATCAGTGAAGAAAACCGCCGGGCCAACTGGGTTTCCATTGGAGTAAAATCAACCTGGTGGATGATGTGAGATCCGTTTCCATCGCCACCGAAAAACAGGTCGCACAACGCGAATACGAATCCACTGTCCAGGCGTATTGCGCCGCGTACGTCCAGCGGGCGTATATTGATGATGTTCAGGTTGGTGGGGATCGCCAGGTCTTCGGCATAAGCCCCCCAGCCTTTCATGATGGTGGGCTGCACGGTGACATCCGCCGTCATGCGTAGAAATCTTCGTGTGGTGGTTTCGAGCAGTGTGCTCATCCGCGCATTGATCGATTCCAGGACCGGAATCCGGCCGGCAATGATGCGCTCCCAGTGATCGGCATGCAGATCCTTGATCCGGCCTTCAGGAACCGGTGCGTCGTCATCCGCTTCCTGGCCGGAGGCGTGACTTTCCCGCAGCGCCTCGTTCTCTTCGTCGGTGAGAATTTCGCTGTCGTTCTGGTCAGGCGCCGGAGACTCCTCTGCTGGAGTGTCCTGTTCAGTGTCTGTGTCTTTTGGATCCATCAGGTTTCCAGGAAGAAGTAATTCAATGCTCTACTGGACAACGAAACTGGTGAAATACAGGTCTTCAACCCCGGGCTCGCCGGTATTTTCGGTGAGTATTCGCTGAACCACGGCGAGGGCTGCCTGGCGGAGGCGTTCCTTGCCTTCTGTCTTGGTCAGGTCGGACAGCGACTCTCCGCCCATCAACATCAGCAGGTCGTTGCGAATCACCGGTGAATGGGTCTGTACGGCAAGAATGGCGTCTTCGTCACGCGCCATGACTTCGACGGTGACCTGCAGGAAGCGAATGGCCGAACGGTCTTCGAAACTGACCACCAGCGGGGGATCCAGTGCGAGATACTGCGGCGGGGCCTTCTCTTCGGCCGCCTTTGCTCCTTCTGCCAGGGGTTCGCCCTGCTGGCACCCGGGCATGGCATCGGGCATGGCCATGCACCCGAGCATCGGACTGATCAGTCCACTGAGTATCATCAGTATGAACAGGCCGAATCCCATGCCCAGCATTTTCACCATGCCGCCACCCTGACCTGATTCTGCCGCTGCCTCTGTACCTTCAACTGCTTCTGTTGCCATGATTCACATTCCATGAATTAACCAGGCTAAAGGTAAGCAAAAGTCATGCCAACATAATGCAGCATGAAAAGGTCAGTAAAAACAGTGGCTTATTAATTCAGTTTTGGGGATGCCAATTTCTTGGCGGGAGAAAGAGATGCCTGTGCCATAAATTTGGACCTTCGGGCAGGATCCGGGTCAGACAACCACGTCCAGCAATCGATCGACAGGGGGTGACAGTGCTACCACCGTGGCAGCAGCGGGAACCGTGGCGAGGCTGTCATCGAATGCCCAGTCGGGCAGGCCGGGCGTATGGCCGTTCGCCTGGCTGTGTTGCTGGCGCGGATCGACATCGGCCTGAACGAGATTCATGCCCTGCTCCTGGAACATTTCCTTGAGTCTCGGCAGGGCAGACTCGAGGGCTTCACGGGTTTGCCCATGGTTGGTGCCGAACCAGACTTTGGCGACATCCTGGTCGAGCTGAATACGTACTTCCAGCGGCCCGAGATGCTCCGGATAGAGCTTGATTCGCGCGGTCTGAATACCGTCTTCCGACATCGTCAGCATCCGGTTACCCAGGCCCTTCGCCCAGGCGCCCTGATTGGCCAGCGGCTGCAGCGGAACATTGAGTCCCTGCATCGCGCCTGCCGGGTTTTGCGCCGGACTCGACAGTGTGCCCGTTGCATAGCTTGTCAGCGGGCTCACCAGTGAGTTGGCTGCCGGGCCGTTCAGCAGATCCGCTCCGCCGGGGCGGGCGAATGCCTGCTGGGCATCCGTACGGGTGTCCAGCCCCTGTTTCGCTGCCAGTTCGGCAAAGCGTGCCAGTGCATCGCGGCCAATCGATGCGCTTTCAATCTGGCTGCGTTCGAATGCGGCGGCCCGTTCGCTCTGCAGGCCTGCATCGAGGTCGGCGGCGGGCGTTGTCTGGCCCGGTTGCATGGCGTTGCGCACCGACAGGTTCAACAGTGTATCCGCCGCGGGTGCTTTTTCAGGCAGCGGCTTGTCGGTCGGGTGATCGGTGCCCGGCAGTATCAGCGTCCGGTCCGGTGGCTGTGGCAGCGTGGGAATGCCCGACAGCGCTTCGCCACCGGTGTTGGTTACCTGGGCGAAGCCCTGGGTGGAAGGAGGCGTGACCGGCAGAATCTGCACGGGCGGCAAGGGATTGCCGATCAGCGGCAGATTTTCGCCGTCAGCCTCGCCGCCGGGAACGGTCTGTTTCATCTCGAAACGCAGGTTCTCGGGCGAGATTTGCGGCGCGGCTCCAGCGGGCAGGGCCCTGAACAGCCGGGCCGGGTTTGCGCTGGCGGCCTGAACCGTCGCGAGCTCCGGGATTCCCTGTGCCGGGTTCAGAAAGTTTACTGTGCCGGCCTGGCCCGGCGACCCGGAAGTCAATAGCGCTGCGGTAAACGATGCGTCCGTACCGGCCGGAAGTGCGCCTGTCTGCCCGGTACCAGGCGCCGCCACGAAGCGGCTGCCCGGTGCGGAGAGGGCCGCATTCGCGCTTTGTACCATTGCCGGATTCACCGTCTGGGCGAGTGGCAAACTGAGTCCCTGGGCAGTCATGGGTATACGGTGCTATTCCTCGGTCTGGTGCAGATATCCTGGTTCCGCCAAAGAGAAGCAATATTCATGCCAGCGGAATCGGCCTGGCGGACCGGCGATCAGGATCAGCGCCCGGGCGATCTCGATCCGATTTCATCGAGCCGGGACTGATCCCGGCGCGCCTGCTTCAGCTCTTCCTGGCGATCGATGCGGTCTGCATATTTTCGCAGCCCGAGTGAATGGGACCGTGCTTCCCGCCATCGCCTGGCCTCGTTGTCGTAGAGCAGCCGGTAATTGTCCACCAGTTGTTTCTGCTGGTTGATGGCCGCATGAAGACGCTCGATAAACTGTCGCCGGCTGCGGATCGCAGCGATGCTTTGTCCCTGCCGGTCCATGCGTTCCTTCGCCTCGTAATCCGCAAGATATTCGACCAGCTGTTGCAGCCGGTGCTCTTCTTTGTTCAGCGCCGCGAGTCGTTGTGAAACTTCTTTTGAGGACTCTGCCTCGGCGGTATCGGCAAGGGTCTGGATTGTTTTCAGGCTTCGTGTTCTGCTCACTGGGGTTTCCTCCGTCATGCAGGGGCGGGTTCGTGTTCTTGAGTCGTCTGGTCGGTAACCGGGCAGTTGGCCGGCTCGCTGTTCAGAAGTTGCTCGAGCTGGGCCGTACTGTCGTCCATACTGATGGCCTCATGCTGAGACTGGCTCAGGAAGGCTTCGATTTTCGGCCACAGCGCGACAGCGTGGTCGAGCTTCGGGTCGGCACCGGACCGGTAGGCACCGACTGTCAGCAGATCGCGATGCCGCATGTAGTACGAGTAGATCTCCCGGAACTTTCCGGCATTGCCCAGGTGCTGCGGCGATGCGATTCTGACCATCGAGCGGCTGACCGATGATTCGACATCGATGGGTGGATAGCGGCCGCTTTCGGCGATTTCCCTGGATAACATGATATGTCCGTCGAGGATCGCCCGCGCAGAATCTACTATAGTATCGTTTTCATCGTCGCCTTCCGCCAGCACCGTGTAGAAGGCGGTGATGGATCCCGAACCGGCAATGCTGGTGCCGGCGCGCTCGACCAGTTGCGGCAGGCGGGCGAACACCGAGGGCGGGTAGCCCTTGGTTGCCGGAGGCTCACCGATAGACAGTCCGATTTCACGCTGGGCATGGGCAAATCGTGTCAGTGAGTCCATCAGCAGCAGCACGTTTCTGCCCTGGTCCCGGAAATATTCGGCAATACTGGTGGCTGTCCAGGCACCGTGAATCCGCATCAGCGGCGATGTGTCGGCCGGGGCTGCAACTACCACGGCCCTGGCAAGTCCTTCCTCGCCCAGGTTGTCTTCGACGAATTCCTTGACCTCACGGCCACGCTCGCCGATCAGTCCGACCACAATGACATCCGCATTGGTAAACCGGGTCATCATCGCCAACAGGCTGCTTTTGCCGATACCGCTGCCGGAAAAAAGTCCCAGCCGTTGTCCGCGGCCGGCGGTGAACAGGGCGTTGATCGACCTGACGCCGACGTCCAGCGGTTCATGAATCGGTTGCCGGCTGAGTGGATTGATCTGCCGGGCTTCGAGTTCGACACGGGTATCGCAGTGTAACGGTCCGCGCCCGTCCAGCGGGTTTCCGGCACCGTCGATGACTCGCCCCAGGAGTCCGTCACCAACAGCAACCTGGCAGGCATGCTGGGTGGGTATCACCCGGGCATGGGGCATGATGCCGCTGACCGGTGCGGTCGGCATCAGGAAAAGTTTGTCTCCGGAAAAGCCGACGACTTCAGCCTCGATCTGGTGATCGCCGGAACATTCGATCAGGCACCGGGTACCCACGGACGTACGGCATCCGACAGCCTCCAGCGTCAGACCGGTTGCCCGGGTCAGCTTGCCCTCGATAACGGCGCGGGGCTCTTTGACATGCTTGCGGAACAGGGCAATTCTGTCGGCCAGCCGGTCGCCGCGCTGTTCGGAGCGCTGTAAAACGGGGTGCCTAGTCATTGCCGCCTCGCTGGTCGTCACCGTCTGCTGCCTCGAAGAAGCTCGCAATCGTCCGGCCCAGGCGGGTATCCAGCCGGCCATCGACCTCCGAGACCGATGAGACAATGCGACAGTCGCCGCGCTGTATCAGCGGATCGATCTCCAGTCTCCACGCGCAGTCGGGGTGTCCCGGAGTCAGTTCCTGTTGAATGAGTTCGGCGTCTTCAGGATGAACCCTGACGACAACTTCGGCGCTTGCCGAGGGCAGGGCAGCCAGGCCGTCGCGAACCACGCCGATAACGTGTGTCGGGTCGATCCTGATTTCCCGGCGTACCAGTTGTCGTGCCACTGCGGTGACCAGGGCCACTATTTCCTCTTCAACGCGATGATCGATATCGTCCAGTGGACGGGCCAGGGACTGCAGTACACTGTCCAGCGCCCGGGCTTTCCGGGCGACTTCCTTTGCCCCGGCTGCGATGCCATTGGCATAGCCTTCGCTGCGTCCGTCTTCCCAGGCTTTTTGCTTGAGTGCGACCGGATCGAGTTCGACCAGGTCGACAGGTACTCCCGGGATCGGGCTGTGAGCGGCCAGTTCCTCGACCGTTGGCGGTTGCCAGACAGCACAGGTTTCTGCGATCGAATCGCCTTTCAATATCCTAGACGAAATCATCGCCGCCCGCGCTCAGCATAACCGTTCCTTCATCTGCGAGCCGGCGCAGTACGCCCGCCACTTCGTTCTGTGCCGCCTGTACATCCGACAGTCTGACCGGGCCCTTGGCTTCCATATCGGATGCCAGCAGTTCCGCTGCCCGTTTCGACATGTTGGAGAAGATTTTCTGCTGAAGATCTTCATCCGCACCCTTGAGTGCCATCAGCAGAACTTCGGAGGTGACTTCCCTGACGACCGCCTGGATGCCACGATCGTCGATATCGATCAATGACTCGAAGACGACCATATTGTCCTGGATCTCCTGGCTCAGTTCGGCGTCTTTCCCGGTAAGGTCCTCGAGAATTCGCGTTTCAGCTTCTTTCTCGGCAGCGTTGAGAATTTCCGCCGCTGTTCTGATGCCGCCCATCGGGGTGACTTTCGCAGAGCCGGATTCGGTAAACCGCCTGTTGAATATTTCATCCAGTTCGGAGATTGCGCTCTGCGGTACTTCGGACATTTTTGCGATCCGTGCAATAACGTCGGTCGCGAGATTCAGCGGCAGCTGGGACAGCACCAGCGATGCCTGTCCCGGCTCCAGTCCGGCCAGCAGAATCGCGATCACCTGCGGGTGTTCGCGATGGATCATTTCCGTGATTTCCGTCGCTTCCATCAGCTGAAAAGATTCAAGACCCCTGGGGGCATCCTCGATCAGGCGTTCCATCATGTGGTTGGCCTTTTCTTCGCCCAGCGAACTGGACAGCAGACGCTTCAGAAACCGGGGAGAGCGCCCGACCAGCGGTGCTTCGGTTTCCACGCCTTCGGCAAAGTGCTGCAATACCGAGTCAGCGTCTTCGCGGGATACTTTCTTCAGGTTCGCCATTGCCTGCCCGATTTTCTGGACCTCGGGCACGGGCATATGTTTCATGATATGGACCGCTTCCTGTTCGCTGAGCGACATCAGGAAAATAGCGGCACGTTCACTGCCGTTCATGTCTGCTTCATTCATCTGCCTGTACCCACGACCTTACAATCTGAGCAACGCGCTCGGGATTCTTGTCGGCCAGCTGCCGGGCGACGCTGACCTTGTCGTCGAAGCTGAGCGGCTTCGGCGGGCCCTGTTCCACAGCCGCCGTGGCGGCGGCGAGTGCCGGAGTGGCCGCCGTTGCCTGTGGTGGCGATCCGGTCAGGCCCAGGCTGCGTATCAGCGGGCGCACGACCATCAGGCCGATCACCAGGACCAGGATTGCGCTGAGTACCTGCTTGAGGATATCGCGCAGGCCGGCATTTTCGAGCAGGCCGGGCTCTTCCAGTGGTTCGATTTCCGGTTCGTCGTAGAACGAGACATTACTGATATTGATGGTGTCGCCGCGCTGTTCGGAGAACCCCACTGCCTCTTTGACCAGCCGTGTCAGTTCCTCGATTTCATCCGTAGCCAGCGGCTCGCTGACGGTCTCGCCATCCTCGTTCACCACCTTTTTGTCATCGACGATCACAGCAACGGCCAGCCGGGTGATCTTGCTGGTAGGCTGGCGAGTGTGGCTCAGTGTTCGGTCGAGTTCGAAATTACGGGTCTGCCTTTTGGACTGATTGACAGGCGTTGCGGCAGGCGCTGCACCGCCGGCGCCCTGTTCCGCGGCCTGGTCCGGTGCTGTTGCCGGCGGTGGTTGATTGCTCAGTGCACCGGGAATTCCGGCGGTTGCCGCCGTGTTCTCGGTGCGGTCCTCGCTGATCTGTTCACTGCGCACAGCGGCATTGTTCGGATCGTATTGTTCACGGGTTTCTTCATAGGTCGTGAAATCCAGGTCTGCAGTCACCGTGGCGCGAATTCTGCCGGGGCCGAGCAGGGGCGTGAGCAGCCCTTCGATCCGCTCGACGTAGACAGCTTCGAGATTCTGGACATACTCGAACTGGCGCATGTTGATCGCCATTTCCGAGGAATCGTCCGGTGAGCTGAGTAACTGGCCCTGCTGATTGACCACCGTAACCTGGGATGAACTCAGGCCCGGAATACTGGATGCGACCAGGTGGACAATGGCCGAGACCTGGGACTGGTCCAGGCTCCTGCCGGGATAGAGGCTGAGCATCACCGATGCACTTGCCTGGTTCTTCGGCCGCAGGAAAACGGTCGCTTTCGGCAGTGCCAGGTGGACGCGTACATTCTGGACCGGTCTGAGATTGGCGATGGTCCTGGCCAGCTCCGTTTCGAGCGCATGATGGTAGCGTGCATTCTCGATGAACTGACTGGTGCTGAAACCCGATTCTCCGGCAATGCTCTCGAGTCCGAAACCGGAGCCCCTGGGCAGGCCCTGTGACGCCAGTTTCAACCGGGCTGCATGGACCTGTCCATCGGGGACCAGGATCGCGCCCGATTTACGGTCGATCTCGTAGGGTATTTCAGATGCACTCAGCACGGCGACCACTTCACTGGCCTCCTGACCGGAGATGTTGCTGTAGAGCAGGGAGTAGTTCGGTTCCCAGAGCCACATTGCCGCCATTACCCCGGCAGCGATACTGATGGCGAGACTGCCCAGCAGCATGAGTTGCCTCATGCCGGGGATCTGGCCAATGCCGCCTGTTGCAGTTGCTTCCGCCATCGTCTAATTCCTCAGATCGGCATGTTCATGATTTCGCGGTATGCATCGACAAGCCGGTTGCGAACTTCCGACATTGCCTGGAATGACAAACTGGCTTTCTGCATGGAAACCATCACTTCAGCGACGCTGGTGTCGGTTTGGCCCGTTTGAAAATCCTTGACCAGGGCGCCGGCGGTGCTTTGTTGCTCGGCGACCTTGTCGATTGCCTCTTTGAGCACATTGCTGAAACCGGGGCCGTCAACGTTTCGTTCCGGTTGAACAGGCTGTTGCATGCTGGTACTGAGCGCACGCATCTGTTCAACGACTCTGTTTATCTCCATGTTCATAAGGTGTTCTCCAGCATGGCCGGGCCCTGGTGGTCAGGAATGCGGACACCGGCGTTGCGCAGCCGTGCGATCTTGTACCGCAGGGTGCGCGGACTGATGCCAAGGATTTCAGCAGCATGTTTCCGGCTGCCGCCCCCCTGGCTCAGTGCCCTGATAATCAGCTTGCCTTCCACGCTTTGCATGCTTTCGTGAAGATCCTGGTTTTCGTCGGGCGTCCCGGTCTCCCGAACGGGCTTGTGCACCAGGGTAAGCGCGCCTTCGAACCGCAGTTCGTGGGCGTGAATAATGTTTCCGCTGCACAGGATCAGTGTGCGCTGAACGAGATTCTGCAGTTCTCTGACATTGCCCGGCCAGGCGTACTGCATCAGCCGTTGCTGCGTTTCTTCGGTGAGCTGCGGTACCGGGCGCTTGTCCTGGCAGAAGTTCTGCAGGAAATACCCGGTCAACGGGATAATATCGCCCGGTCGATCGCGCAATGGCGGCAGGGTGATCGGGAATACGCTCAGACGGTAGTAAAGATCTTCGCGAAACCTGCCTTCCAGTACTTCCTGGCGCAGGTCCCGGTTGGTGGTTGCGATAACCCGTACATCCAGCGGAATGCCGGTCTTGCCGCCGATGCGCTCGACTTCGCGCTCCTGCAGGACGCGCAGCAGCTTGGCCTGCAGGCCAAGGTCCATTTCGCTGACTTCATCGAGCAGTAATGTGCCCCTGCTGGCCTGTTCGAACTTGCCGGCCCGCGCTTCGTGTGCGCCGGTAAACGCTCCTTTTTCATGGCCGAACAACAGTGCCTCCAGCATGTTTTCCGGGATGGCCGCGCAGTTGATCGCCACGAAAGGGCCGGAGGCGCGGTCCGATTCCTGGTGTATCACCTGGGCGAATACTTCCTTGCCTGTGCCGCTCTCGCCCTGCAGCAGTACGGTTGTATCGCTGACCGCTACTTTCTTGGCAAGATTGAGTATCTCGACGGTTACCGGGTCAACAGCAAGGGTATTGTCCGTGCACCGGGGCTCGGGGATCATCGATTCGAGTTTTTCCACCAGCACCTGTGCGGAGAACGGTTTGATCAGGTAGTCGGTAGCGCCTTCAAGAATGGTTTCCACGGCATGCGGTATCGTCCCGTGTGCTGTGACCATCAGTACCGGCAACTGCGGGTGGTGCTTGCGGATCTTGCGCAGCAACTGGCACCCGTCCATGGGCTTCATCTGGTAGTCGGTGACCACCGCGGATACCAGTGAATCGTCCAGAATTTCAAGTGCAGCCGTACCGTCATCCGCCTCGAGTACCCGGTAGCCGGCAAGACCCAGAGTCTGTGCCAGTGCGGTACGCAGGTTAAAGTCGTCCTCAACGAGTAAGATGGGCCTGTCTTTCATGCTGCTTCTTCCTTTGTCTGAGTTGTTTTTTTCGAATCGATTCCGTAACCGATATCGCCGGGCAGGCGAACGATAAATCGTGCTCCGCCGGTTGGGTTGTCTTCCAGAACGATGTCACCGCCGTGCGCGCGAACGACGGATCGTGCGACCGATAAACCCAGGCCCGTACCATCGGACCTGGAAGTGAAAAATGGCTTGAATATGTTTTCCCGAATGTCAGCTGCTACCCCCGGACCGTTGTCAGAGACTTCGATCTCGATCTGCATCGGCGTGATGCGGGTGCTGATTTCGACGCGAGCCCCTGCTCCAGCGGCCTGCAGTGCGTTGGTGGCAAGATTGAGGATGGCTCCTGCAAGCGCTTCCCTGTTGCCGGTAAGCCGGGTTGCAGCCGCCGTCTGTGCGATGGCAATGCGCTGGCCCGGTTTCCTGACGGCGGCAAGGGAGGTATCCAGCGTGGCCAGAATGTCCGCCAGCCGGAAACTTTCCTCAGACTGGTTCGCGCCCCGCGCGAACTGCAGCATGTCACTGATCAGTTGTTCGAGGTCATGCAGGCAGCTGGTCGCGCTGTTGAGCATTTGCCCCCGCTGTTCGGTATCGAGTCCGTCGCGAGAAGCGTTGGTGGTATACAGCAGCGCTGCAGAAAGCGGTGTTCGAATCTGGTGGGCAAGAGCTGCGGCCATCTCTCCCATGGCCGCCAGGCGTTGATGCCGCGCCAGCAGTTCCTGGATCTTTCGATGTTCCGATACGTCCGTCAGCAGCAGCACCCGGCCGGGTCCCGGTTCCATTGCCTTTTGTGCCAGGTTGATGCGTCGGCCGTCGCGAAGGGTGAGATCGCCGTTGTGGTCCCCGATTTCTTTCTCGAATGCACGGCTGCAGACCAGGGGCCATTCAAGGTCCTGCAGCGGTTCGCCAAGAAAATGGCTGGCAACCGAGTTGATCTGCTTCACCGTACCGTTTTCGTCGAGCATGATGACCGCGCCGGGCAGGGCTTCGAGCAGGGCTGACAGTTGATTGGCGAGTTCGCGATTGCGTTGCGCCTCTTCAGCGCGCTCCCGGTTGGCGGTTGTCAGCTCGGCCTGCAGCTGTGCAGCCCGTTCCTGGAGGCCGTCGTAGGAGCTTTTCAGCTGATCGGAGACCTCGTTAAAGGCCTCAAAGGCCTGCTTGAGCCCGGTCAGATCCTGACGAGGGGATGCATGTGTTTCCATTGGCACAACTTTGGGTGACTGTCATTCACCCAAAGTCGAAGCAAAAAGCGTGCCGGATTAAATTACACTATGTTAAACAGTAGCTTATGGAAAGCGTCTGCTGTCTGGCCGTGCAGGTGTCAGAAAATTGAAGCTCTGGAACGCCGCGGTGTCAGATTTTTGGCGCCGGGAAGCAGCCCGTTTCCGTAAAACCGGTATCCATGAATACACCGGTTCCTTTGGCGATCGCGATCTGCCGCCGGTGGCGCCTGAAGATCAGTTTTTCCATTCCGGTGCGCACGGTGGGGGACAATGTCTCGAATCTCGCCAGAAACCAGTGCACACCGTTTCGCTCGACCGTGCCGACAATCCGGCTGGCAAGCCGCAGCGACAGGGGCAGCATGCTGTTGGGATGCAGCACCAGGTAGCCGGTATCGCCCGGTGCCGCATTGTCCTGGTCGCTGGCGGCCCATTCGACGCTGTCTGCCCGGAGTACCAGCGAGCGCAGTGCCGGGATGCCGAATTTCTCCCCGACCAGCCGCCCGACCAGGCTCAGCAGTACATCGACTTTTGCTTCCAGGTGCGCCAGTTCCTGGCTGGCGATGGTGGAATCGGCAGCCGGATCGCGCGGTGCTTCCTCGAAAATCGACAGGGCCTGCAGCGACCGTGCGGTTTCCATATTGATCTGCTCTACTGTCGCGGCATCCCCGAGGTCTGCGGCTTCCCAGACCAGCGGCAGCTGATCGTGCAGCGCGAGCCCTTCGAATTCGTCGTTTTCTGCCCGGCTGATCATCATCGCCGGCCTGAGTGCTGCAGTTCACCGGGACGACCGGCATTTGACTGGTAAGCCCGTGCTGCAGCCGTCGCACCGTTGATTTGCGATGTCCGCCTGGCGATTTCCCGCCTGCCGGTATGAACGTTCCTGATGGACTCTTCATTGCGCAGCAGCAGGTCTTTGAGTACCGTCTGGTCTTTGGGTGACATATCTTGAATGGCATTCTCACTGAACAGCCCCACCAGCAACTCGCGGCGGGTGCTTTCCAGCGTATTGGCTTCGCCCCATTCGCCGTTTTCGATAGCCTGCTCGACCCGAAGTGTCAGTGCGAGGATTTGATCCAGCTGCGTCATTTTTCTGCAGCCGTAATCAGGCGGACGTGGCGGGGGTGGTTTGTTCCGGTTTCAGCAGCTGCGCTTCCGGGCTTTTCATCAATCCTTCCCAGCCGGATTGGATTTCCCGGAGCAGTTCTTCCACTTCATCCAGTATTTCGGTGCTGTCGTTGAGGTTCGCCTCGACCAGCCGGCGCATCATATAGTCGTACAAAGCTTCGAGATTCCCGGCGATATCGCCGCCCTGATCCCGGTCCAGGCTGGTACGCAGGCCGTCAATGAGACCAATGGCCCGGCTCAGTTCTTCGCCTTTTTGTGCTGCGTCCTTGCGTACCATGTGGCCGCGTGCGGTCGCGATTCGGCTCAGCGCGCCCTGCATCATGTGCAGGATCAACTGCAGACGATCGTCTGCGGCGGCCGCACCGTATGCATTGTTACTGCGGTATTCGCCCAGTGCGCCGTGCTTGGATGAAGAGCTCATGATATTTTCCCCTGTATCTGTGTCCGAGCGTAATGGATTATCTGATGTTGCTGATCTGGGACAGTTGCTGCCCCAGGAAACTGCTGGTGGTGTTCAACTGTGCTACCAGCCTGTCCATGGCGTTGAACTGGGCCAGCAGCCGCGACCGGACGCTTTCCAGCCGGATCTCAAGAACGTCGCGCTGCCCCTGTACCCGGTCGAGAATCTTTTGCAGCGACTCTTCTCTGACCTGGATGGCGCCCGTGCTGTCGAGCGTATTGGTGACGACATCGTTCATACGCACGGCAATACCGTTGGTGCCGGCGAAGATCTTGCCGACCTCATCGAAACTGTCGCTGATTGCCGCGGCCAGTTTGGTTGCATCGATGGAAAGATAACCGTTGTTTTCGGTGGTAATTCCGATCGATACCAGCGAATCGTAACCGCCCGTCAGTTCCGGCATCGCTTTGCTCAGATTCCGGCGCAAACTGTCCTTGACATTTCTGACCGTCGCATCGCCGAGCAGCGCTCCGGAGTTTGCACCTTCAGGATCGTACTTGGTCAGGGCAGTCAGTGCGCCGGACAGGCCGTTGTAAGCACTGACAAAACCTGAAATCGTGGCGCTTGCCGCTCCTTCGTCGAAGGATACGGACAGCTTGTTTGCCGTGCCGGCACTGGTTGCCAGCAGGCTGATGGTGATGCCATCGATCGCACCGGCAACAGTATTGTTGTCCGATGTGACCGACAGGCCGTCAACGGTAATCGAAGCATCGGCGGCCGCCTGTGTTTCGGTCATCGCGTTGGTTCCTGCCGCCGCATCGTAGGTCAGCGCGGCAAGGCCGCCATCTCCACCCGAGGTGGTGATTTTCATCGTTTGTGTGGCGCCGGTATCCACCGAGGAGAGCAACAGGCGTGACCCGTCGGCAGCGTTCACGATTGTGGCGCGAACTCCGGGATTGTTGGGTGCTGCGTTGATCGTATCGCGAATATCGGCCAGCGTGTTCCTGGTGGGGTCAATGCTGATGTTTGCCGTGGTTCCGTTGACCTCGATGGTCAACAGGCCGTCGCCTACCACCGTGGCGGAATCCGT
>JAJRXW010000283.1 GCA_024276095.1 Gammaproteobacteria bacterium | reverse complement strand
CAGTTCGACCCCGCCCAGTTCGCCATCGTCTGCCTGCTTTTGTTACGCGGCCCGCAAACACCGGGGGAACTGAGGGCACACAGCGGCCGGCTGCACTCTTTCGCCGACAACGCTGCCGTCGTCGATGCACTGGGCAGCCTGATCGAGCGCGAAGGCTATGCGCTGGCGGTGAAGCTGCCACGCACACCGGGACGCAAGGATGCAGAATACATGCACCTGTTCAGCGGCCCGGTCGATATCGAGGAATACGCCGGCCGGACGGTTGCCGCCCGGCCTGCAGAACGCGTGAGCATGTCTGAACTCATCAGGCGCGTCGAAAAGCTGGAAACAGAGCTTGCGGAACTCAAAAAACAGGCAGGCATGCCGGCTTGACCGATATTTTTTCAGATTCGAAAGGAGAAGAAGACGCGTCCCCTCGGCGAATCGGGCATGTCATGGCGGTGTCACCTCATAGGCGGACGAGTCGGCCAGAATCGAGCGAATCTCCGCTTTGACCGCAGCCACTGAAAAACCCGAATCCTGGTAGCTGCGATACAGCCTGAAATCCGATACCCGCGACAGAACGAACCAGGCCAGCCTGGCAGCCTCGGGCGAATCAGGAGCGATACCGATATCTTCCGCCACCATCCGTATCCATCGATGGGCCGACTCTCCCGCCACATCATTCGAGAACGACCAGCTGCCATCCGAATATGTGGCAAGAAACCATTCGACCCGGAGCTGTCCGGGATCGAGCACCGGCGCTTTTGTTCCCGCCAGCACGGCACCCTCGGCGATAGCAGGATTGAACCCCTGCCCCTTGCCGTCCCTGTCGGCGATCTGCACATCCCATTGCGGATCGAAATGCGCCGATGCCGCACCGAAGAGCAGTTTCTGTGGCGCGCCGCGCTTGAGCAGTTCCGAATAAACGACGGCACCGTGCTCGCCCATCCATGCCCAGCGCGCAATGCCGTTCCTGCCGCCCCAGGATGCCGGATACCAGTCGGGTTTTTTGACCCCGCCGGTGTCCATATCCCAGTTGTACCAGAGCTTGCCCCAGTCATGCAGCGCCAGCTCCGCGATGACCAGGTCCCGGTCAGTAGTACGGATACCATGCACATTCTCGAACATGTCCATCCAGCCCAGCGCGATCTCGATGAGTTCCACCAGGTGCACCGCAAGCCCGCCCGGATAGTGATGGTGGCCCGGCCCGCCCGATGCGGGCGCCGTTCGAAGCGCATCCGGAGCAGCCGCGGCATCGAATACCGTCGACACCGGATTGCTGTACATATCCAGCACAAAATCGCGCAGCTCCTCGTCCTCGATGGAATCCAGATAGCCCATGAGCCGGTCGTAAGCGGCCGTTGTCCAGGCACCGGTTTTCGCCATTTGCGCCGGGCTCATGGTCAGTATCCGGTCAATCCGGTCCGGCGGGACTTCCTGCCCCGATACCGCCGGGGCTGACGCGCCGAGAAACACCAGGACCGTCACCAGCAGTATTGTGCGCATCACTTGTCCTCCAGCATGAGTCGGGTAACCGCCGCTGCACGGCACCCCGCAGCATTGGCATAATAAACAATCAGCCCCAAAAAAAATGTAAAATAACGATGAACAACGAGTGAACAATGCAATGAACGCTACTACTTTCGAACCGGCAATGAGCCGCAAAGGCCTGATCATACTCTCCGGGGCTGTCTGGGCACTGGGCGGAGTGATGCTGTTCATCCGCGCAGTACTGATGATGGACACATGGACACCGGCAGGCATCGCTATCGTCACCGCGGGCCTGGCAATCGGGGCAATCAAAAGCCGGCTCGTACTGACAAAGGTTGCCCGCAGAAATATCGACCGCGTAAAAACCATGTCCCCCGACAAAAAGAAAATCTGCCTCTTTGCGTTTCAGCCGACGGCATCCTATCTGCTGATTGCGGTCATGATCGGCTCAGGGCTCACATTGCGCAGCTTTTTCCCGCACTCGATATACATTGCCGGGCTCTATTTTGCAGTGGGTATTGCGCTTCTGGATTCAGGGCTGGTGTATTTCAGGAATGTCGGACAGGTCTAACGGGCAGTGAAGCCGGTGCCGGTATCCGATAGCTTCGGGTTGAGTGGGGACGAGATGTGGACAGGGGTTTTCGCCAGATGTATACGCGCAGCTATGGTTTGTTACATCATGAAGGTCTCCTAATCTTCAGCCCTGATTTTTGCCTATTAATTGACGCCTTGTCGGGACAGCGGCGATGTCAGACTGGATTTCCCTGACAGAGGCGGCTTACGATCTGAGCGGTGACCAGCACAGTTGGCTGGAGCGGCTGGTCGGCGAGGCTTTGCCGTTGTTCGAACATGGTGACGCGGCGGCCGGGCAGGTCATCCGTAACGCTGACGATATCGTTGCCGAGGACATCGTGGTTCTCGGGAATCCGGAACTGGTTGGTCATGTCAAGCGCTCCCTTGCCGCCTCGACATTGAGCGAGGCCGTATTCTCACACGTTCCGGGTGCCGAGGAGGCTTTCGTCGCAGCCAACCAGGGCCGGTATCGCGATACCCTGGGAATCGTCTGCTACACCGGGGTGGGCAGGGTCGTTGCCTTGAATGTGCCGCTGGCAGCCATAAGTGTCATGACGGCGCGAGAACGGCGGCTATGGACACAGACAGCGGCGCATATCGGTGCGGGGCTGCGCTTGCGGTATCAGCTGTCCTCACAGGGTCTGGATACGGCGCCGGGTGTCGAGGCGATTCTGAGCCCGGAGGGACGTTTGTACGATGCCTTTGGTCCGGCGCAAAAGCCCAGCGCCCGCGAGCGTTTGCGATACGCCGTCAAAGGGTTTGTGCGGGCGCGTACCCGGCTTCGGCGAGAGGATCCCGAGCAGGCTTTGTCTCTCTGGGAAGGGCTCGTGGATGGTCGCTGGTGGATCGTTTTGATTCTGACGGCCGTCGTTTCGTCGTGGCGGTCAGGAATGATCCCGAGGTGGGCGATCCGCGCGGTTTGACACGCCGCGAGCGGCAGATTGCAGAACTCGTCGGCCTGGCCCGTCCCTCCAAGGAAGTCGCCTATCTGTTCGGGATTTCCGTCTCCGCTGTCAACAACGCGATTTCCCGCATACGCAGAAAACTGGGAATCTCCACGCGCGAAGAGCTGGCGGCTTTTTTTGCACCGGGTGGCCTGCGTTCGCATTTAACACAGATCAGGCAGGGAGAGCGGTCACTGCTGGTCGGCAGCTACGGTCACTTCGATACCAGCTGCCTCGAACGACTCACCGACGCAGAACGGGAAATTGCCGGCCTGTTGTTGCAGGGGGCTACCATCCGTGCCATCGCTCGGCACCGCAACCGATCGGAAAATACCGTGGCCAACCAAATCAAGGCGATCTACACCAAGCTTGGCGTAAGCAGCCGCCTTGAACTGGTCACCGCCCTGTCTTCCCCCACAGACTGAGATCTGCATACAGCCATCCCGGAAATGGTGCCGCGATTGCCGTAACCGGGTTATCCCTATGTCCGGGTTTTTTCATGTGTCAAATTGGCTATGGAACACCATTCGTATCGCAGGCAATATTTCAGGTAACTGAATTAGTGCAGGCTGAGTGGACGGGGGTCCAGTCAACACCCGGCTGAATCGAAAAAACGGGGCACGCGTTCAAATAATCAGAAAAAAATGAGGAAACCTCATGAAAAGAATTACGCTGTTATCCGCCTGCCTGGCCATGAGTCTCAATGTGCATGCAGCACTTGTCCAGGTACCTTTTACTGTCACGGTCACCTTTTCCTCCGTTTCTGGCGTTCTGGCCGGTGATGTATTGTCCGGCAGCTATACCTATGATGATACGGTCGCTGGTGTTACTACACCGGCCCCTAATCCTTTTATTGCAGCAAATGTTCTATATTCCTCGGTACTGACTGAAATGACAGTCGATGTTGCAGGTACGATCGTCGGAGGCACCACTGGAGATATTCGGTACACGGACTCGGTGAACCGCATGTTTACCGGCGATGATCTGCTTGGCATTAACCCGGATAATTCAACCTTCGTTGGCGAATTGAATCCGGCGCGGCAGCTGACATCCATGAGCATATTCGGTAGCGATCCGTCGGCCATGGTCGTGGATTTATTCACGGACCCGGACCCGCTGGCAACGATATCCCCTGCTGCTTTTCCCGACCTTCGTATGCAATTGGGTTTTGGTTCGCTCCCGGGCCAGATTCTGGACACGATCAACGGCTCGGTTACGATAGCGACGGTTCCCTTGCCCCCTGCAATCTGGTTGTTTGCATCCGGCGTCGCCGGGCTGTTGCTGAAGGCGAAACGCAGAGCCATCAACCACACATGATCTGCACTTGGTGTTTTCCGGGAAACAAGCTCGAGGCTGTCCTGTCCGCCTGAAAAGCGCTCCATCATTCTGCCGAATAAACAGGATCAGGTTCTGCGCCAGCCGGTCCGGCATATCGATCATCTCCATGATCCTGGCCATGGCCTCATCGTGCCGGCGGAGATAATCGATTTCTCCGGGCAAATCATGCTCGACCGTGCGCTGAACACAAGCGTAGAGAAATTCCGCCTGCGCGGTGCAGTCAAAGTACCGGTACAGGTCGGCGGTATCGTTCAGCACCTCGACATTGTGATCCGCTGTCGAGTGTTTCATAAAAGAACCAGGCGCGCCGCGCGAAAGTCAGGTGATCGGTCAACCGGTCACCGGGTTGGCAGCGCCTGGACAAGCGCTGCCCAACCGACCAGCTGTGTCCCTTTGGGAACAACCCGGCCCTGAAAGGTCGCTGGTGTTTCCAATTTCAGGCGCATAAATCGAAAACCTGCCACATAGCTCGAAATTATGTCGAAATATAGCAGCTATATCGAAAAACCCGCATTGATATTGAAATTTAGACTATATCGATAAACTGTATCGAACAGTAATCAATATAGAGAAGACAAGTGTCGGCTAATTGAAAGGTTATGGTTCGGCCGATTGAAAATGAAACGGTGCCGGTGATGCTTTGATGAGGCCCATTGCTCGGAAGCGTGCTCTGAAGCGCTCGGCTCCGCCAGACTTCTGTATTGATTTCCGAGCACGTCAGTACAGGCATCGACGACCCACCTAACGGCCAATTGGCAGGACGGCACGCTAGATTAAGGAATATTTCTTCAAGCCACGCCTTAAGCGCATCACTGAAGGGGAATTGGACTAGTTACTGGTGTAGTTATGGTGTAATATCGCACCATACCAAATATTTTGAAGGATAAGCCATGCCAAGACAAAGTATCTCCTTTACGCCACCCAATGACGAATGGCTGAAAGCGCAAGTTGATAGCGAGGAATACACCAGCAAGAGCGATGTTGTGAATGATCTTATTCGCAAAGCCCGCGAGATCGAGGCTATACGCGCTCGGTTGATTCATGCTGAGCAAAGCGGGTTCACTGGCCAGGGCCGCGCTGAAATTCTTGCAGAGATCAAGGATAAAGCGCGAGCAGATGGGGAGCTATAAGCTTTCAGAAGTCGCGAAAGCAGACCTAAGACGCATATATCGGCGTGGGCTTCGTGAGCATGGCGAAGCTCAGGCCGACAGGTATTACAACGCCTTATTTGATCGTTTCGAGCAACTTGCACAACAACCTTTGTTGTATCAGGCCGTTGACGATATCCGCGAAGGTTACAGGCGAAGCGTGTGTGGTGTAGATAGCATTTTTTACCGTGTTGATGGCGAAACCGTGGAAATCATGGCGATCATAGGCCACCAAAACATTGGTGAATGGCTTTAGTTTCTCTTGTTATAACCCGCTGGAGGCTGCAAGT
>JAJRXW010000282.1 GCA_024276095.1 Gammaproteobacteria bacterium | reverse complement strand
CCGGGCATTCAATGGCGGGCACAGGCGATCGGGCTCAAGGCCAGGGGCAAGATACGCAATATCGACTGGATCGATCTGCTGACGCTGGTTCGGCCCGGGAGCCCTGTTTTTCTCGGCAGCATTGTGGATACCAGGAGTCCATATGCGAGTATCCGGAACCCGTATGTATCGGACGAGGACCTGCGCAGCGGCCAGGCATTATACGAACAGCAATGCTCGACCTGTCATGGCGGCGATGCAAAGGATACCTCGGCCCCGGACTGGACACGGGACCGCATCGTGCATGGCAACAGTGACTGGGCAATCTACAGGTCTGTTCGCGACGGCATCCCCGGCACCGCGATGCAGCCGCATGATTTCGACAGCAAGGAAATCTGGCAGCTGGTCGGGTTCGTGCAGTCGCAGATCACCAGGCGGCATGCTCGCCAGGGCGAGCAGCAGCGTGACGCACGGGCCTACGCCGACGTATCGGCAGAGATGCTGGAGGCAGAGAGCCGGGGCGGTAACTGGCTGACCTATTCCGGGGACTACTCGGGGCAGCGGCATTCTGTGCTCGATCAGGTCACGCCCGGCAATGTCGGCGATCTGCGCCTGATCTGGGCCCGGCAGGCCGGGGCGAATCTGGAGGTTTCTCCGCTGGTCAACGGGTCTTACATGTTCCTGACCGAGCCGCTGGGCAGCCTGATTGCCGTGGATGCGGGGTCGGGCGAGGAATTGTGGCGAGCTGACTGGGAAGTTCCTGACCGGATTGATCTGTGTTGCGGTGCCAATAACCGCGGGGTGGCCCTGCTCGATGACAAGGTGTTTATCGGCACACTGGACGCGCGACTGGCCGCATTCGATGCCCGGACCGGGGCCGAGGTATGGAGCACCACGCTGGCCGATCATTCACAGGGCTATAGCCTGACTTCTGCACCCCTGGCGATTGGTGACCGGATCCTGATCGGCATCGCCGGCGGATCGTTTGCTACCCGCGGCTTTATCGATGCTTACGATGCGGCAACTGGAAAGCGGCTGTGGCGGTTTTACACTGTTCCGGGACCGGGTGAGTTCGGCAATGACAGCTGGGCGGGCGATTCCTGGGAAAAGGGGGGGGCGGCACCCTGGTTCACCGGGTCGTACGATCCGGAGCTTGGCCTGGTCTACTGGGGGGTCGGCAATCCTGCACCGGCATTCAATGGCGATGTGCGTGAGGGAGACAATCTGTTTGCCAATTCTGTCGTGGCGCTGGATATCCGGACGGGCAGGCGGAAGTGGCATTACCAGTTTACACCGCATGATACCCATGACTGGGATTCGACCCAGGTTCCGGTCCTGGTCGACGGCGATTTTGACGGCCGCAGCCGCAAGCTGATGTTGTGGGCCAATCGCAATGGTTTTTTCTACGTATTCGATCGCAGCGATGGCGCACTGTTGCTGGCGAAGCCGTTCGTCAAGCAGACCTGGGCTGAAGGCATCGGTGCGGACGGGCGGCCGGTGATCAGGGCCGAGGCCCAGCCTACGGAAGAGGGGGTACTGGTCTATCCCAGTACCGCCGGGGCAACGAACTGGTGGTCGCCGTCATTCAGCAAGTCTACCGGCCTGATGTACGTGCCTGTTCTGCATCGCGCCATGATCTATACCAAAGCATTACCTGTGTATCGCCGGAACCTGATGTATCTCGGTGGCATAGGGAAAATGATCGAAGGTTTCAACCACAAGACTTCTGTCCAGGCCATTCGATATGAGACAGGAGAGGCGGCATGGGAAACAATGCTGTCGACCCGGAAGGATATTGCCGCGGTAGGGGGGATTACCAGCACCAAAACCGGTTTGCTGTTTGTCGGGGACTATCAGACATTCTATGCCCTGGACGCACAAACGGGCGACATTCTCTGGCGGGTCAACCTGGGCGGGCGCATCAAGGCAGCCCCGGTTTTGTATTCCGTGGATGGGCAGCAGCGAATCGCCATTGCGGCAGGACGCGGTGTTTTTGTCTTTGGGCTGCCGGAACACAGTGGCCCGGGCGATGAGGCTGTCGAAAACAGCCCGTAGCCGCATATGCCAGAGTGTGAGCGCTATCGTTGAGCACGATACCCGGGGTTGGTCATAATACCGGGCTCAAATGCCGGAATCTGGGAGTGAAATGAGTACACTGAATTTAATGCCGGGGGACATGGTCGAGATACGCAGTTACCAGGAGATCCTGGCGACGCTTGACGATGCCGGTGCGATCGATGAACTGCCGTTCATGCCCGAAATGCGGGCCCTGTGCGGACAGCAAATCAGGGTTTTCAAGCGCGCTGACAAGACCTGCGACACTATTGACGGTACCGGCGGACGCCGGATGTACAATACCGTTCACTTGGCAGATACGCGTTGTGACGGATCGGGACATGGGGGCTGTGAAGCAAGGTGCCTGATGTTCTGGAAAGAAGCCTGGCTCAAGCGCGTTGAACCGGGGCAGGTTCCGTCCGGCCCTGCGGAAGAGGTCGGCGAAGGGGACCTGGTCGACAGGGGTACCCGGCAGCCGGGCAGCCCCGAGACCGGTCGCGATATTCTCTACAGATGCCAGATCACCGAGCTGAAAAAAGCCAGCGAGCCTTTGCCGTGGTGGGATTTGCGCCAGTACGTACGTGACCTCAGAACGGGGAATACGACTGTACGCCGAATCTTCAAGGCGATGGGCATGGTCTTTATCAGGAAACTGGCATCGATTGGTATCGGGTACAGATACCTTGTGGCGGGTTTTAACCGTATTCAGAAGTGGCGGGGCAGGCCGCCGTTTCCGTTCAGTACCGGAAAACTCGCCAAAGAGACGCCGACAGGTTTGCTCGATCTGAAAGTTGGCGAATGGGTGCGGGTCAAGTCCCTGGATGAGATCATGGCGACGCTGGATGGCTATAATCGTAACCGCGGGCTGTATTTCGATCCGGAGCTGGTGAGATATTGCGGTGGAACCTATCCGGTTCTGGGGCGGGTCAGCAAGATTCTCGATGAGAAAACCGGCCGGATGCTGAATTTCAGCAATCCATGCATCGTGCTCCAGGATGTTTATTGCCGCAGTGGTCTGAGCCGGTATCGACTGTTTTGTCCGCGGGCAATCTATTCCTACTGGAGAGAGATCTGGCTTGAACGCGTAAGCCCGCCGGATGAGGCCTAGAAGCCGGGAGCAGGTTCGTTGACTGATGCCGTTCTGACAATTGGAATGCCCGTGTTCAACGGGGCGCCGTGGCTGCATCGAACGGCGACGGCACTGTTGCACCAGACCTTTGAGCAGTTTGTTCTGGTGATCTGCGATAACGCGTCAACTGACGACACCAGGGAAATCTGTGAAGGTCTTGCAAAAGCGGACCGGCGTGTTTCGTATATCAGGAATCCGGAGGATATCGGTGTTTTCGGTAACTACGACCGGGTTTTTTCCTATGCCAATACGAAGTATTTCAAGTGGGCTTCGGTCAATGACTTCTGCGCACCGGAATTCGTGGAAGAGTGCGTCCAGGCTTTGGATCGCCACAGCGATGCAGTGCTCGTTTATCCGCGCACGGTTATTTTTCAGGACGACCCGGAAACCGGTGAGTTGTATGACGCCGATCTGAATCTTGCCGAAGCCTGTCCGGTTGAGCGGTTCAGGAGGCTGCTGAACGAAATCCGGCTGAACAACATGTTCAACGGTGTGATTCGTACCGATATACTGAAAAAAACGTCTTTGAACAAGCCGTACCAGGGCTCCGATATAGGTCTTCTGGCGGAACTTGCGCTCAGGGGAAAGATGCTCAGGCTTGCAGAGCCGTTATTTTACCGGCATGTGACGCCCGATACGCTCAGCGCGATGAAAAGTCGCAAGGAGCAGCAGGAGTTTTTTGCTTCGGTCGGCCGGGATGTCATGAGTACCCCGACCTGGGATCTGTATATGAGCTGTTTCCGTGCCGTGATGAAAGCGCCGATTTCTGTGCGCCAGCGTACCCGGTGTACATTTTTCCTGTCCCAGCTTTGCTGGTGGGGGCGCTATGAACTGTGGCATGAGGCGACACGGAAACTCCCGGAGCAGACTACGGCATAGTCCCACAGCCCACCGGGGCCTTGTTTGGTCATCTGTCGATAATCAGGGCGCTATGGCGAGTTTGCGGCAGTGAAATGCTTCGGCATAGCCGGTAGCCGCGTTGCATTCAACGCCCCGCAGCCGCATCAGGCCATTAAAGGTTTCCGCGCAAAACCACTGCTTGTCGGCCTGTGACGGGAAGTGGCGAAGTATCAGCTCCACTTTTTTTCGCCGTATTTCATCGCTGATCGATACGAATGTATTCGGACGGCCGAGGTCGCCGTCGAATTTCGGGATTTCGTACTCGAGAACCAGGTGATTGCGAAAAGTATTGCAGGTCAGCTCGCCGATCAGGCGATGGTCCTGGTGCATGTCCTCTCGCCAGTGCGTCAGGATCAGGTCAGGATTGGCTGTCGATTTCAGCTGCTCGAAACAGTCCTTTATCTCCGTGCCGATGTAAGGAAAGTAACCGTTTCTGAACTGCCGGATGTCGATACCGGACCGCGCTGAACCGGCAAGAAAATCGGCCGCGCTGGCTCTGGCCTCCTGTTCCCTTCGGGGATTCGAGCTGAATATGACCCAGTCGATCTCGATGTCGGGTTGCGCAGCGACAAGCTGCATGACCGTGCCGCCACAGCCGATTTCAAGATCGTCGCAATGAGCGCCGAGACACAGCACCCGTGCCGGCTTGCCGGAACCGTTCAGAGGAAGCTGCAGCAAACGATGCTTACTCCTGCCCTGAGTTCCAGACTTCCCACGGTGTATCGCCGATGCCGTTCATTCGGTCATAGGTGATTTTATCCTTGAAGGTATCCATGGATTTCCAGAAGCCGTTGTACCTGTGAGTGTAAAGTTTCTGCTCGGAGATCAGCCGGCGGAACGGTTCCTCGACCAGTTCTTCGTCTTTTTCAATATAGTCGAAAATTTCCCGGCGCAGTACCAGGTAGCCGCCGTTGATCCAGAAATCGGTCTCTGTAACGGATGTCAGGTCCAGTACCCGGCCGTCGTCGGCAGCCTCCACTGAATGAAAGCTGTGAGACGGGCGTACCGATACGAAGCCGCCGACTGCTCCGGAGGAGAGGAATCCGTCCAGGTACTGATCGAGCGGCAGGTCGCTGAGCTGATCGCCGTAATTTGCCAGGAAGACCTCGTCATCGTCCAGGTATTTTTTGACGGCGCAGAGTCGCTGACCGATGTTGGAATGAAGTCCGGTCTCCGCAAACTGAATTCTCCAGTCGGGAACATCGCTGTCTGGAGAATTACGGGTGCCCGTGCCGTTTTCCAGCACAAAATCTGTCGAGTGATAGGAATTATAGTTCAGGAAGAAATCCTTGATCATGTCGCCACGATAGCCAAGGCAGATGATGAACTCTTTGTGTCCGTAGTGGGCATAGTATTTCATCAGGTGCCACAGGATCGGCCGGTAGCCGATGTTGACCAGCGGCTTTGGCGTGGTTTGCGAGAATTCCCGCAACCGGGTGCCCAGCCCGCCGCAAAATATCACGACTTTCATGGCCGGCCGCTTACACGGTGGCGTGGGTGATCGGTCTGGGCTTCCATGGTTCGTATCCTCTCAAAATATGGCAAGCATATCAGCTTCAAAGTTCGGGCCGTCACTGTCCCGCTCCGAAATCCGGCAGGATCCGGGCCGCGCTTCCGGTGTTACCCGCCAACCGCAGATTTCGCTCCTTCGGGTGCCTGGAGGTATTTTTCGAGCCAGTTTTCACCCCGAAAATGCCTGTACTGTTCCGCGCGCAGCCGATCTGCGAGCCGTCCGGCGGGCAGCTCGACATCGTTGTAGGTGATGACGTCGTCTATCGGAATATCCCGTTTCAAACGGCATCCCTGTACGATTCCCTGTGGCAGGTAGCGTTTTTCGCTCATTTCGTCTGAATTGACGGCCTCGCCATAGGTCATGTACATGCCGTAGTCGTCGAGCGTGTCACCCTGCCTGAGATCCTGCTTGGCGACAGCACATACTTCCACGACAGGGCCGCCCAGCGGCGGGGCAAGCTCATCGCGAAGCAGCGCGACGCGCGCGATAGAGTTCGGTGTTTCGAAGTGGACCAGGTGATATGGAATCCAGAAGGGATAAAGCGGGCCTTCACCCATTTTGTAGAGATTGAGGTAGTGCCGCTGCTTCGGATCGTCGTGTTCGGCGAGGCAGTAAACCTTTACGCCGGGAGGGCCGACCGTGTAATCCACAACACCGCCGAGCGCGCGGAGTTCGTCGATATCCCAGAGTTTGTGCACATCCATGATCGATTCCGGCGCCTCAACACCCCTGGACATGCCGCGGGACTGAACGACGAAACCGGTAGCGTTGGCCACGATGGATTGTTCGTAGCTGATTTTTGACCCGTCTGCGAAGGAGGTGACCATCGCGGCATTTTGCCCCCAGCGTTCCGCCCATTCCTGCTGGGTCGTCGGGTTCCGGTAGCGGTCCTGCAGGCCCTTGACGTTGCCGATCAGGCGGGGCGTGAGCCCAAGCCCCCTGACCCAGCGAACCAGGTTCATCTGGACGCCCGGCTCGTCGCCGTCACAGGCAGAGAGAATCACGCCGTGTTTCTTTGCGTATACCTGCAGGATGGGACCGATGGTGGCATCGAGCTCGGCATTCATGAGCACGACTGACTTGCCATGGGAGAATGCTTCCAGCACCACGCGTGCACCGAACTCGACCGAACCCGTCACATCGAGAAGGATGTCGATGTGATCGGAATGGCAGATCAGGAACGGGTCCTCGGTAACGACCGCCGCGCCGCGCTCGACTGCCGCGTCGAATTCACTTTGGCTTTCGGCAACGACTACATCCTGCACACCCGAGTATTCATAGACATGGAGCGCCCTGTCGATATTGCGGTTCTGGACAGCTGTCATCTGCATGCCGGGCACGCTGTTGACGATCTGGTTGGTGAGCCCCTGGCCCATGAACCCGGCGCCGATCATGCCCACGCGGACCGGGCGATTCTGTGCGGCACATTCTTTGAGTGCGTTATCGACAATAATCATAATAAAGCTCCAAAAGTATCTCGGCGGCCGGTCGAAACCAGCGTCCTGAACTGCTTTATACGCCCATTCGTCGTTTGAGTTCAGGTTCTATTTCGTCCACAAGCTTCCATTGACTGTCTTTTTCCGACATTTCCCGGACCGGCAGTGGCCAGCTCAATCCCAGTCGCGGGTCGTTGAACATGAGCCCGCCTTCGTCTTCCGGTGAGTAGAACTCTCCAACCTGATAGCTTGTTTCCGTTTTGTCCACAAGAACCTGGTAACCATGCGCAAAGCGCTCGGGCACGTAGAGCGCGCGATGGTTGTCCTCTGTCAGCTCTACTGCAACATGCTGGAGGTAGGTCGGGCTCTCGGGCCGCAGGTCTACGATAATGTCAATTATCGCGCCCCGCGTACACCTTACCAGCTTGGTTTCAGCCCTGGGCGGATACTGGAAATGCATCCCTCTGAGCGTTCCCTTGTCGTTGTTAAAGGCAATATTGGCCTGGGCGATCACCGGTTTGAGGCCGTGTTCTTCGAATTCGTGCTGGCAGAAAGTCCGGGCGAAAAAACCGCGGTTGTCGCCAAGCCGGTTGATATCGATGATGAACGCGCCCTTGAGGCTGGTTTCGGTAAAAATCATATCTTTATTCCCCTTTTGGGTCAGAGTGTATACATAATGCCGGCGGCAGTTCTGTGACTGCAGACACAGTTTCATCTGACGGAAATCAGGTAAAGTGCATGGCTGAAGCCTATCCGAAAGGTGCCGGGTTTTATAGCAAACGACACCGGCGAGGTATATAATTTCCCGCTGCGGCTTTTCCCATGGATGGGCGTAGTGCAGGTGCAAAAAAATCGTCCGATAACAACAATTCGATACGGAGATCTGAGTTGACCCGAACCAGTTCTGGCATTACCCGGCTGTGGAATCCAGTTGCACTGCTGGTCATTGCAGATAGTGCAGTGATTTTCGGTTCGTTTTACCTGGCGGCCTGGCTGCGGTTCGGCATGGAACTGGATGCTGCGCTCCGTGGTCTGGGGCCGATGCTGCCCCGGGCGATTGCCTTTTCCGTATTTGTCATGCTGGGCCTGGTTGCCACCGGAATGTACCGGGGGCGGCAGAGACCCAGGTTGTGGGAGGCGATTGCACGCGTCATCGTTGCGGTAGGAATCGGCGGGTTTGGCGATATCCTGTTTTTCTACGCCTTTCCCGGGCTTGATACGGGCCGGGGTGTTCTTACCATCGCCATGTTCCTGGCTTGCGTAGCACTGTCGGTCACCCGCGTATTGTTGTTGCGCGTATTCGACTTCAATCCCGTCAAAAGAAGGATCCTGGTTTTCGGAGCGGGTGAAGTTGCCAGTTACATCAGCGTGTTGAGACGGCGCGCCGACCGCCGAAGGTTCGAGATTGTCGGCTATATGCTGATTGACGAGTCAGACCGCTCGGCTGCCGAGAAGAGGGGCCTGGATAACCTGCTGCCACTGACCACCGATATTGACGACCTGGATGTGGATGAAATTGTGGTGGCGCTGGATAACCGCCGTGGCTCATTCCCGACCACACGGCTGCTGAAACAGAAATTTCGCGGTGTTCCCGTAGTCGATATTGTCGAATTCCTGGAAGCAGAGACGGGAAAGATCGACCTGGACGTCCTGTATCCGGGTTGGCTGGTATTCGCCAACAGCTGCCATACGGACGCGGCTTTCCGGGCTGTCAAACGGTTTTCCGATGTCGCCATCGGCTCCATGCTTTTGCTGTTGACGACTCCGCTGGTAATGCTTGCGGTTCTTGCGATATGGATAGAGGACGGGCCGCGGGCGCCGATCCTTTATCGACAGAAAAGAGTCGGCCGGGGCGGGAAACACTTCAGCCTGTTCAAGTTCCGCAGCATGTGTATTCATGCAGAAAGCGAATCCGGTGCGGTTTGGTCCCGGAAGGACGACGATCGCATTACCCGTGCAGGCAAAGTGATGCGTCGTTTCCGGCTGGATGAACTGCCCCAGTTGTGGAATGTTGTCAGGGGCGATATGAGCATCGTCGGCCCGCGGCCGGAACGGCCCGAGTTTGTCGACAAGCTGAAAGATGCAATTCCCCTTTATGATTACCGGCACTGCGTTCGCCCCGGTTTGTCGGGCTGGGCACAGTTGAACTATCCGTATGGAGCCTCGGTGGCGGATGCCCGGGAAAAGTTTAAATATGACCTTTACTACATCAAGAATACCAACGTCATGTTCGATCTGTTTATCCTGCTGCAGACCATCGAAGTTGTGATTTGGGGGCGCGGTATCAGCATGGCCGGCGCGCGCGATCCGGACGGGCTGTTGCCGCCGAATCATTCCGACGCCCAGTTGCAGCTTTTCTCGCAACAAAAGCAGAAGCAGGATCCAGGGCCGGATCTGCAACAGGAACTGAAACAGGAACTGAAAGAAGAAGGCGTGTAGCTCAGGGGCAGAGCGCTGCTGCAACACGGCAGAGGTCGGAGGTTCGAGTCCTTTCCGCGCCTACCATCAAACGGTTTCTACTGAACGGTATTGCCGGAACGGCGCCATTAGCCCGGCGCCGGGCAAACGCCTATCCGGTGATCTTGGTAATACTGGCCTGATGCTGACCGGTATCGTCATCTCCGTCATTTTCATCCTGAGACTGTGAAACGCCGGAGGCCATGGTTGCCTGCGGATCGAAGTCCGGGTCAACGCGTCGGGCATCCTCGTCGGATGACAGGTTCTGCTGGTGAAAAACGATATCGACCTGTCCGAGCGTAATGGTATCGCCGGACCGAAGCAGGGTTCGCGACCGTTTTTTACTGTTGATCAGCATCCCGTTCTTGCTGTTCAGGTCCTCGATGACATATATGCCGCCGATACAGTCGATCAGTGCGTGACGTCGGCTGACTTCCTTGTCAATGATGGCCAGGTCGTTGGCATTGCTTCTGCCGATGACGAACGGAAAATGTTTTGCCTGGGTCTGTTCCACGAACTGGCCGGAACGGTAGACCATCAGCAGTACACCGTCATCGGTAACGGTCTGTGGTCGCTCGGCGGCTTTTTCCTGCTCGCGATGTTCCTCGAGCCACTGCCACCTGAGCTCCTGAACCACGGAATCAATGACCTCAAGCGTCACCTGGGTCTGGTTGTCGACGAAGCATGAGGTCAGTGCCGTATCGCATAAAGTGTTGACAAGCCGCGGAATGCCGAAAGTCAGGCGATGTACTTCCTTGAGGACGTTGGGCTCGAAGATTTCAGTGGAATCTCCGTTTGCCACCTGAAGCCGGTGCTGGACGTAGTCCAGCGTTTCCGTTTCCGACAGTGCATCCAGCCTTTGCCGCAGTCGGGCACGTTGTCTCAGCTGGGCCAATCGGGGGGAGTCGAGCAGGTCATCCAGGGCGGGTTGGCCGGCCAGGACGATCGACAGTATTTTCCGGTCGCTGCTGTCGATACATGAAAGCAGCCGTAATTCTTCGAGTGCCTCCATGTTCAGATTCTGTGCCTCATCCACGATGATGACCACGTGCTTGCCTTTGTCATGCTGCTCGAGGAAATAGCTTCGCAGCGTATCGAGCAGCAGAACCTTCTTGTTCTTGTAGATCGGTATGCCGAAAGCAGACAACAGGGACTGCAGCAGTTCGATGTCCGACAGGGTTGTGTGAGAAAGCTTGGCGATGACGAACTCGGGGCCAAGCGATTCTATGACCGTGTTGATTACGGTGGTTTTTCCGATTCCGATCTCGCCGGTGATAATGACAAAATTGTCGCGATTGGTCAGCGCGAAGGTCATGTTCGCCACAGCCCGTGAATGCTGCTGGGTCAGGTACAGGAAATGCGGATCCGGTGCGAGATCGAAGGGTCTGCAAGACAGCCCGAAGTGTTGTGTATACATATCGTTTCGTTTATCCGGGGCCTTTGTCTGATAATTCCGAGTGGTCTGCTACGGGAGGAGCCTTTTGCGCCGCATCCCGAATTTTAATGCTTTCAGCCATAATTCTAGTATATCCGAGTGGCTATTTCGCTGCGCCAAGTCGACAATTATGTCATATATTCCGCGCCGGATAATGGCCTCAGCGGGCGCCCTGCCGATGGCTCCGGGGGGGTTAACCTCGACTGCCTGATCCGTGTATGATGGCGCGCGTCAGGGGGCGCGTAGCTCAGCTGGGAGAGCGCCGCAGTCACATTGCGGAGGTCACAGGTTCGATCCCTGTCGCGCCCATTGACCGGACCAGCGTGGGGCTACCAGGCCACCCCTTCGTAGCCCTCGCTGTCACTGGTCTGGTCGCCGATCCGAACCAGGTCGATTACCAGCTGGTCGGGCGTTCGACCGGCAATAATCGCTGCAAACTCATCGGCATTGTTGCCGACAATGATCAGCTGTGCATGCTCCATCAGTTCATCGGCCGATTCCACCATCAGGCCGGCAATGTGCGGTATGCGCTCGAGGATGTAGTCCTTATTGGCGCCGACCAGCTTGGCAAGGCTGACATTCCTGTCGTACAGGCGCAGATCGTAACCTTTACCGATCAGGCGTTCGGCCACCTCGACGATGGGACTTTCTCTGAGGTCATCGGTTCCGGCCTTGAAGCTGAAGCCCAGGATGCCGATTTGTTTCTTGCCCTGGCGTGTGATCAGGTCCAGCGCTCTTTCCACCTGCAGCCGGTTGCTGTCCATGATGGCATCGAGAACCGGCAATTTGAGATCCAGGCGACCGGCCTGGTAAGTCAGCGCACGGACATCCTTGGGCAGGCAGGAGCCGCCAAAGGCGAATCCCGGCTTCAGGTAATAGGGTGAAATATTGAGCTTTTTATCCTGGCAGAAAATATCCATGACAGGATGGCTGTCCACGGCAAGTTGCTTGCAGATGGCGCCGATCTCGTTGGCAAACGTCACCTTGAGCGCATGCCAGACGTTATCGACGTACTTGACCATCTCGGCTGTCTCGATATCGGTAACGATCATCGGGCCGGGCAGGTCCTCGTAAAGTGTCCTGAGCACTTCGGCGCTTTCGGCATTGACCGAACCTACCACTGTTTTGGGTGGGTTGTGGTAGTCGTAGACCGCCGTACCTTCACGGAGGAATTCCGGGTTATTGCACAGCCCGAAGTCCTTGCCTGCGGTCAGCCCGGATGCCGATTCGAGGGCCGGGATGACGATCGACCGCATCGATCCCGGCAGGATGGTGCTGCGAATAACTACGGTGTGCCGGGCTTTTTTCTTCCGCAGCGCCGCTCCGATTTCCTCGCAGACGGCCTTTACATAGCGCAGATCCAGGCTGCCGTTGGAAGCCGATGGTGTGCCGACGCAGATGAGCGACAGATCGGAATCGTTGATTGCGCTGGCTGCATCGCTGACGGCGCGCAGATGTCCCTCCGCTACCGTTCGCTCGATCAGCTCACCGACGTCTTTCTCAATAATGGGTGTTTGCCCGGCATTGATCAGGTCGACCTTGGTGGCATTGGGGTCTACGCCGATTACCGTATGTCCTTCATCGGCCAGACAGGCAGCCGAGACTGCGCCGACGTAGCCGAGACCAAAAATAGATATATTCATCGTACCGATCCGTTTCTCAAGTGATGTTATTTCAGGCCGAGGCCGCGATACTCGATCCCCACATAGACCAGCTGATTATCAGCCGAGCCATTCGAAAAAATGGCTCGAATGTTATCCTTCTGGTTATCTCTGACAAATGCATAGCGCCCTCTGAAATACCAGCGTTTGGTCCACTGCCACTGCAGGGTCAGGTCTGCCCGGAAAAAGTCCCGTTCTCTGTCGGTCAGTTCGCCTACGTCAGTCTGCTGATAAGCATTGAGTGACAGGGTTCCGGACCAGCGGGCACTGAAATTCTGCCGCCAGAAAAACCGCAGCGTATCCTGCACGACAGTCGATCCGCGAGAATTCGGGTAAATCGATCGATCCAGGGAAATGTTCATGTTGGCGCGTTCGGTGCTCTTGTTCAGGCTTATTCCGTACAGCAAATTGGTATCCGAATCGGATCGGGTACAGGGTACGAAATTGAACGGAAGAAAGGCCTGATCGGGTGGGTCCGTGCACATGAATTTCGGTGTAGGGAAGAATGGATTCAGGTCGGTAAGAGGATTGCCGGTTGCCTCATCGGGGAAAAAGCCTGTGACATCGAATGTGCTCTTTTCCGAGCCGACCTGGGCCGTGACATCCAGTGTGTCGGAAAACGCGTGGGTGAAACTTGCATTGGCGCCATATGAAGTCGTTTCGTTGACCAGGCCGGAAGAAGGCGTTTCGGATTTAAACCCTGCTGCGGTGAGCTCGATCGATACGGAATCTGCCTCACTCAGCATATGCTGGAGGGACAGGACGGCGTCGCTGGACTTGTAGTCGAACAGGTTGGTCACCTCGGTTTCCTTGCTGAAGGTGACCTCGCTGTAGCTGGCTGACGCGAGTACTACATTCCGGGCAGACAGCTGATAGCGCCAGGACGGGGTGACAGACCACAATTCCCTGGTCTGATCGACGAATAAGAGGGCTCCGGAGTCGTTGCCCGGTGGTGGCGCGCCGGGTCCGCCGGTATCGGCCAGCTCACTGGTACGTATACTGACATCGCTGTAGCTTGCTGCCAGGCCGTAGACTGACTGGGCCGTCTCATGTTCGACCAGCAAATCGAGGTACCTGTCATCGTTTTCGAGATCCGAGTCGGCTTTGTCTGGATAGAAGTTGAGCCGGACCTTTGGCTTGAGTATGACTGTAGTTCTTCCGGTGGCCGCAGTGATATCCAGGGCGGCATTGACCACCGTGCCCAGGGCATCGCGCTCGTTGCGCCTTTGCATCCTGGGGTTCGATTCATAGCGGGCGCCTACCCCCAGTGTCGGCTTGACATCCCAGGCTGCCGGGTGGCTCTCGGGAGCATAGCCGCCGATCAGTATGAGAATGCCCAACGACCACGGCCAGCCGCGAGGTTGAGGCCTGATGGGGGAAGTATGCAGCATGGTGGTTTGTTGGCGGGAGGATTATCGGGTATCAGGGCACTACGACGACATCGCCGGCCTGAAGCATGATGTTCTGATCCAGGTCTTTGCCTTTCTTGACCCGGTTATACCGGAAGCGGATGGAGACAGGCTTCCCCTCGACGCGCCGAAGAATTCGTATTTCGTCAGTCTCGGCGAATACTGTTGTCCCGCCCGCCATACTCAGAGCCTGCATGACGTCCACGTTCGGGTTGACGACAAATTCGCCGGGTCGTGTGACCTGGCCGATCACGTAAATCTTGTTGCCGCCAATTTGCCGGACGGAAACCGTGACGACCAGTTCCGGAATATACTCGGAAAGGCTTTCGGTCAGTACAGCGCGGATTTCTTCCAGGCTTTTGCCCTCAGCCTTGATAATGCCGGCCAGCGGGAAAGAGAAGGTTCCGTCCGGAAGTATCAGCACTTCCTGCTCAAGGTCATCTTCCTTCCAGACCGACACCATCAGGATGTCGCCGGGGTTTATGGTGTATGCATCGCCTATGGCTGATATGTCCTGGGCCATGGCCGGCAGAACCGGTGACAGGCAAATCAGAACAACGGCACAGCCGACAAGGCATTTCCTGGTCATTTTCACAAGCATCGACATACTCCGGAATATCACGATCAAGCCGGCACCATCAAACCGGATGGTGAAGGGGCGCAGCATGTTCTTGAAGGTCGGCCGGCCGTATATTCCGGAT
>JAJRXW010000281.1 GCA_024276095.1 Gammaproteobacteria bacterium | reverse complement strand
GGTGCGTTTCCCGGCCTGCCGGGCGCGCAACGTTACCGGACAGTGGCGATGGAGCGGCTCAGGCTGCATATGCCGTTTTACGTGACGGCGCGCGGTGTGGTGCTTGAGCACTCCATCGGGTACCAGGAATTCGGTATCCAGCTGATAGATCATGTGCTGACGTATCTCGATATTCTTGACCTGGATGAACCGCCTCAATGGCGTGCGCAGTTCGAAGCGGCAAAATGTTTCCTGCGCCATGTGCGCCGGCCGGACGGCTCCGTGCCCCTGTTCGGCGATACGGACGATACCAGTGTGCCGGCCAGGGTCGCCCGGCTGATGTCACCGCCCGCAGCGGGGAGCGAGACCTGCACGGGGCTGGATCGCGATTTCCTGGACGAAGAGTTCGGTTATGCTTCCTTGTGGGGGGGCGATTCCGGGCCAACCCGGGAAAAAACCGGCCATACTTTTGTGGCCTGGGCCAATTTCATCAACCAGGCGCACAAACACTCGGATGAACTAAGTTTGCTGATCTGGCATTCAGGGCATGACTGGCTGGCCAGCAGCGGTTACTGGCCCTATGGAGAGCGGTCACGATTGACGGCGCTTGACTGGCGGGGTTCCAACGCGCCGCATTTTTCGGGTGAAGACAGGCTCTCGGTGCGCAGCAGCCGGTTACTTGCGCAGGCGACAGGAGGCGATGTCAAGTTTCTGGACATCCAGCGAACGATTGATGATGGAGATGCGTTGCGCCGGCAGATCGTCGTGATTTCTCCTGACCTGTGGCTGGTGCTGGACTCCGGTGACACGGGTTCCGGTTCCCGTGCTGTCGATACTGTCTGGACACTGATGCCGGATGTCTCGATTTTGTCCAGGGAGTTGCCGGGGATGTATCGTCTGGTGGCCGGCGCCGGCGCGGTCATGGATATGGCCCTGCTCGGTGATCCGCAGTTCTCGGTCAGCAAGCAGCTCGCATCGAGGGATCCGTTTGCCGGGCTGATGGCCATCCGTGGTGAAATTCAGTCATCGACTGCTCTGGTGACCTCGAATGCCAGCGGGGGCTGGTCGGCAACCGTCATGCAGGCCGGGGCTGCCTTGAGCGATGTGCCGCAGATGCTGCAGTGGCGGGGGCCGGAGTCCTGGCGCATCAGCATCCCGCAAAAACAGGGGGGGCTTGAGATCTATCGACAGGATACAGTGATCGGGTTGGTCGCTCCGGGCGGGCAAACCTCGGTCACCGAAATGCAGCCGGGGCTGGATCGGCTTGAAGAGAATGAGCGTATTACGCAGCTCTACCTGAATGCAGCCGCCGAATTCCCGAAATTCAGAACCATCTTGTATTATCGTGCGAAGATTTCCAGGCTGATCGGGGCCCTGGCGCTGGGCCTTGCGGTCATTATGTTATTGGCCGTGAAGCGCGCCCCCGGGGCGGTCCGGGCACTTGCCGTGCTTTCGATAGTGGGGTGGATAGCCGCAGGAACTTGGATATACTATTTTTACCTTGTCTGATGGGTAACTGCTTGCGCGCATGGAGGTCGGTCAATGAGGCAAGACATACTGCATAGATTCTGCTACCTCGTGGTTAGCCTTGGAATGGCGGGGGTTATGCCTATTGCCCTTGCGCAGCAGGACGAAGCGTCGGTCGATTGCGGTAATCCGTTTGTCAACGGCGTGGGTCCCTATGACTATACCAACGGGCTGGACAGAACGGAGCCGACCAGGATTCCGACGATTGAGCGGTTTCATTTCACGCCGCGTGTTGCCACGCTAAGCGGAGGGCAGTCGGGCACCGATATCATGAGCGATATCGATTACACGCTGCGTGCCGTTCCCAATCATCACCGGGCGCTCGATGCGGCGGCCCGCTACGAAATAGCAAACGGTGGTATTTCCCGCCAGTGGCGCTCGGCGGAATGCTATTTTGACCGGGCTTTCAGGTTCAAGCCCGGCGACTCAATCGTGTGGATGGTCTACGGGAACTATAAGGCCAAGCTCAAGGATTTCGACGCCGCATTGGCCGCCTATACCAAAGCCACGGAGCTGAACCCGAAAAATGTGGAGATACACTACAACCTGGGGCTTTTGTATCTGGACTTCGGTCACTACGAACAGGCGGTAGAACAGGCGCGCATCGCGTATGCGAAAAATTATCCCCTGCAGGGGCTCAGGCGGCTGCTGGAAAAGAAGGGGTATTCTCTGAAATGAGCACGGCGTTCCGGTTGTACCGCTGATCGCGTAACTTTATCAGTTCGATTCGTCCTGGTTGCCGGGCCTGTTCTTGAGTTGCCTGACGGCGGGGCGCGCTATTTCTTCCATGAAGTAAACGTACCGTGCTTTCAGGGAAGTTCCATAGGCCGTAATGCCCGAGAGTACCAGGGTCGTTTCCGCCCACCGCATTTTGTATTCATTGCGGCCCGGTCCCATCCTGTATTCCGTGAGGCTGCTTTCGTCGAATAATCGTTCCAGCAGTTTCCAGTTCAAATAGGTGCCGGGGGAGTGTTTTTTGAGCTGGTTGTCAAAGTCCGCTCTCAGCGCAGCGATAATTCCGTTGTGAATGAGTTGCAGTTCGGTTGCCACACATTGCGAGTCAAGTACCAGTCGCCACACGGAAAGCCAGCCTTCACCTGCTGCTTTTTCAATCAGCCGGTTGATAAAAGCTTCCGGTCCGCTGTTGTCGAAGGTTGTCTGTGTGCAGTCGCCTTTCCAGCTGTTCGACGAGATTCTGATGATATCGTCCAGCGCCGCCTGTAACTCTTCTTTGCCGATATTTTTTCCATGCAGCCACTGTACTTCGACCTGGTCGAATGATTTGTTGATGCGGTTCGATATGAGGTTGTTGCCCTTTTTCAGGCGGCGACTGCGACGGCTGTAATAGGTCGCCCAATCGTCCGCCATGGGCATGGTGAGGTTGACTTCGCTCTCCGGAGTATTGATATGGCGAATCGAACAGCGGGTCAGCGCCGCCGGCAGATACGATGTGCAGAAAGTGTCCGGCAGCAGTTTCCCGAGTCTGGCGATATCCCAGTCGGCGCTGTGCCGAAGGTAGCGGGCAATGGATGCTGCTGCAGACTGTTCGTATCCGGAGCGACAGAGAATATCGCATTCCTGGGTATCCGGTACGGACAGAAACTCCAGGCACCGCAGCTGCACACCTGATAACGTGGTGACGGTTATTACAAAAGGGGCAATCGCAACGATGCTGCCTTTCGAGCGAACCGTCAGGATCTGCATGGAACTGTCCAGTTTTCGCCACTGCCAGGCGGCATCGAACCATTGGTGGGTGAGAAATACGGAGGAAGGGCTGTGCTGGCCGGCCAGTTCATTCCACTCCTCAAGAAGCGAATGAAAGCCGGATTCACTGGTGTGAATCTCTACATCGCAGGAATCGGCGTCGGTGGATAGCATCGAGGAGAAAAAGAAAAACGGGAAACCAAAAGGATATCCTGTTTGCCATCGGGAGCAAACATTCTGCTTTGCTATTGGGATGCAAATCACGTTTTTCTCTACTAGAATCCATCGCGAGGTGTCCGGCAGGTGATGCAGGCCTTTTCAGGGCGAGGAACCGGGCCTGTCGATACCTGGTCCGGGTGGCGATCTGTGACCGCTCAACTGGTGTTCCCTGCGGTTTTCAGTCAGAGTCGCATCTCGGCGATGCGTCCACGTCGCCGGGAGCCAGTAACGCGAATTTGCGCCCCGGGGAGGCGAACAGTGGAACCAACGACAACGAGCAGCAGCCGGGGTGGCCTGGATGATGCGGATACAGGCCATGACAACGGGATTTTGATGGTGGCCTTCCACTATCCGCCCATTGCCAGCAGCAGCGGATACCTGAGGACGGTGTATTTTTCCAGGTATCTCGGCCGGCATCGCTGGAAGCCGGTTGTGCTGACTGTCCATCCGCGGGCCTATTTGAGTACCAATACCGCGAATGTTGCACTTGCCGGGGATGTCGACGTTTGCCGTTCGTTCGCACTGGATACCGCTCGCCATCTTTCATGGCGAAAGAAATATCCGTTGTTTCTGGCGTTGCCCGATCGATGGGTGTCATGGGTGCTGGCCGCCGTTTTCTCCGGCCTGCGCCTGATCAGGAAAAGAAAAATCCGGGTTATCTGGACTACCTTCCCGATTCCGACCGCGCTGTTGATCGGGTTTGTGCTGAAGAAGCTGACCGGTCTTCCATGGGTGGTCGATATCAGGGATGTAATAGTAGACGACGACTATCCCGAGCTTGAGCAACAAAGGTCCGCCTACTCCTGGCTGGAAAGACGCGTGATCGACAGGGCGGATGCAATCATTGTGACCACTCCCGGGGCAATGGAGATGTACAAGGAACGATATCCCGGTGTGGACGATCGATTGCACTGGATTGCGAACGGGTTCGATGAGGACGTATTTGAAAGTGTCGAGCGGGAGCTCCGGCCTCGCCGGCGTGAAAAGGAGATCCTGCTGGTTCACAGCGGCCTTTTATCCCCGGTCGATCGCAATCCGACGACATTTTTCGAGGCTGTTGCCCGGCTGAAGAAGTGTGGCGAGATCAGCGCGGACAGGCTGAAAATCATGCTGCGCGCCAGCGGCAATGACGAGCTATATCGCGAGGAAATCCGGGAAAAACAGATTGCCGACGTGGTGCACCTTTGTGACCCGGTCGAGTACACGCAGGCACTCGGTGAGATGCTGCAATGTGACGGTTTGCTGCTGTTTCAGGGAAGCACCTGCAATCATGCGGTTCCGGCAAAAATCTACGAATACTTCAGGTGCAGGAAACCCGTTCTGGCGATTACCGACCCTGTGGGGAATACGGCAGAATTGCTGCGGACACTGGACACCGGTGTCGTGGCCGACTGCAATTAGACCGATGCGATCGAACGAGCCCTCCGGACCTTCCTCGAATCCATCGAGACCGGCGGGTTTGTATCCCTGGATGAAACGGTTTTACAGCAGTTTTCACGGAAATCGCAGGCGCAGAGTCTCGCCGCGGTACTGGACGATATTGTCGGGCGCGGTAACGGGTAGGACTGCCGG
>JAJRXW010000280.1 GCA_024276095.1 Gammaproteobacteria bacterium | reverse complement strand
TGGGGATGGCGGTAACACCGGAGCTGAATGGGGAGAAGCTCAAGCTGCGGTTGCTGACCCAGCTGCAGAACAACCTGGTGATGTTCGATGCCAAAACCGAGCAGCCGATCCAGCAGATCTGGGCCCGTTTCGAGGGTAGCCAGGAGCGAATGAAAGAATGGCCGACGCGGGTCATGTCGTTCGGCAGTTTTCGCGAGCTGTATCCCGAAGGGCTGGTTTTCTTCAATCCGGCGTTCAACCCGTGGGACAAGCTGGTGCGATGGATGGTGTATACGGTCGTGAGCTACCAGCACACCATCGAAGCACCGGTTTTTCCGACCATCGAACAGTTCGATACCCGCCTGCCGAACAAGTCCTATGTCTATGGGTTGCGGTTCGGCGGGCAGCAGCTTGCGGTAACCCCTGATTACATCAGGGAGCAGGGGGGCATCGTCAATATCGACGTGGGCGGCACACCGATTGTCCTGGCCTGGTTCGATGAGTACGGTTACGCTGACGCCTTTTATCGAAGTATCGATGGTGAGGCAATTGAGGTGACTGAAATCGACCCTTATGGAAAGACCCCGGGCGGACAGCTGGAGCGTGCCGTAATGGCCAACGAAGTGTTCTGGTTTATCTGGAGCACGTTCTATCCCGAGACCGCGTTGCTCGACAGCTAACGCAGGGGTACAAAAGGCAAACATGTTCCCTATGTCATCGGCCCTGGCGAATCCGCCGGATGTTCTTCGCCGCCGTTCGGTAAGGTCTGTACTGGTTCCGGGACTGATTGCGGCGGTATCCTTGCTGGCAGCGCCGGTCGGTGATGCCGGGGAACCTGATCCCGGCAGGTTTCTGAATACCGATATTTTCGAACTGTAGCTGGCGGCCGATCCGCAGATATCCCCGGACGGCACGCAGGTAGCCTATGTGCGCCGGTCGATGGATATCATGCAGGACAAGCCGGTTGCCAATATCTGGGTGATTGGCAGCAACGGGCAGGGACACCGGCCGCTGCTCTCGGGAGTGGAATCTTTCAGCAGCCCGCGCTGGGCGCCAGGTGGCGATCGCCTGGCATATGTGTCCGCTGCGCCGGGCCGCGGGCCGCAATTGCATGTGCGCTGGATGGATACCGGCCAGACGGCGCTGCTCAGTAATCTCAGAAGCGCGCCTGGTGCGATTGCCTGGTCGCCCGATGGTGCGCAGATCGCGTTTACGCTGTTCGTTAGAAGCGAAGCGACCACGCTGGCCAAACCGCCGGCCAAACCGGAGGGCGCGAACTGGGCGCCGCCGGTCAAAGTCATCGATGTCATTCAGTACCGCGCGGATGGCCGGGGATATCTCGATCCCGGATTTACCCATGTGTTCGTTATCCCGGCGGAGGGCGGCACGCCGCGCCAGCTCACTTCGGGCAATTTCAATCACTATGGGCCGCTGGCGTGGTCGCCGGATGGCAAGACTATTGTCCTGTCTGCCAATCGAAACGATGACTGGGAATACCGCCCGCAGGAATCCGATCTCTGGTCGATTACCGTGGCCAACGGGGAGATGCGAAAGATCACCGATCGTGAAGGTCCCGACCGGGCGCCGGCCTGGTCTCCGGATGGACGTAGGATTGCCTATCTCGGCTACGACGACAAAAAGATGGGTTATCACAACAGCATTGTTTACGTGAAGAATCTGCGTGATGGATCGACGCGGGCAGTGACCGGCGGTTTCGATCGCTCTGTCTCGGCCGTGCAATGGGCCGGGAGTTCCCGCCGTCTTTACATCCAGTACGACGATCATGGCAAACGCTACCTGGCAGGCCTGGCGCTCAACGGCAGTATGGATGTCGTTGCCGATGATATCGGTGGTGTCGGCCTGGGCCGCCCGTATACCAGCGGGGGGTTCACGGCAGCGAATAATGGCGCATATGCTTACTCGGCCGGAACAGCGGCCCGACCCGCTGATGTGGCCGCCGGGCGCCGTGGCCGGCAGCCGTCCCGCCTGACGAATCTCAACGAGGATTTGTTCGACCACAAGACACTCGGCAAGGTTGAAGAAGCAAGCTGGCAGTCGTCGGTCGGCGATTACGAACTGCAGGGTTGGATCGTGACGCCGCCGGATTTCGATCCCGACACGAAGTACCCCTTCATTCTCGAAATTCACGGCGGACCGTTTGCTGCCTACGGTCCGTACTTTTCCGCGGAGATCCAGCTCTATGCTGCTGCGGGTTATGTGGTGTTGTACATGAATCCCCGCGGCTCGACGAGCTATGGGGACCGGTTCGCCAACGAGATTCATCACAACTATCCGGGCCAGGATTACGATGACCTGATGTCCGGTGTCGATATGATGCTGGCCAAGGGCTTCATCGACGAGAAAAATCTCTTCGTCACCGGTGGGTCGGGTGGCGGTGTGCTGAGTGCCTGGATTGTAGGCAAGACGGATCGTTTTGCCGCCGCTGTGGTCGCCAAACCGGTAATCAACTGGACCAGCACAGTACTGACGACTGATATCACGGCTTTCATGGCGCAGTACTGGTTTGCCAAACCACCGTGGGAGGACCAGGCCGCCTACTGGAAAAGGTCACCGCTGTCACTGGTTGGAAACGTTACGACGCCGACCATGCTGCTGACCGGCGAGGTCGATCACCGTACCCCGATTCCGGAATCGGAGCAGTACTATCAGGCGCTGAAGCTGCGAAAAATTGACACTGCCATGGTGCGTGTCCCCGAGGCTTCGCACGGTATCGCAGCACGCCCGTCGCACCTGATTGCCAAGGTGGATAGTATCCTGGCCTGGTTTGAAGCCTACCGGAAATAGACCTGGCCCCTACGATAGTCATTACGTCCATGGCGAATAGCAAGAACGTGCGGGGCTCCGGAAGAGTAATGGGGCGCTAAGTTCCCCTCCATCGGCATGATATGGCGTCGGCACCGACCGAGTCTGATTACGATTTTTGATTTCCCACCGGAAATCCGGAAAGTCATTTACACCACCAATGCCATAGAATCACTGAGCAGCGTGATCCGAAATCGCGTACGGGTTTTACCCTGATACCACGGACAGTTGAGTTAAGTTCGATTTTTCCGTTTGATTGCTGCCAGTTTTCATCTCCTTCGTGGATTGTAGAAACATTCGATGTGCTCAAAGATATCAGCTCTTGCTTCAAGAGATTTATTTTGCGGTTTTGCGCAGAAACCTCTGGTTTCTGTCGTTTTCAGCGTGGAATGTCGGGCACTGATGAGGCGAAGTTTGGCAGTTGGAATCTGTATCGCCTTGGGTCTCTGTGACTTGTACTGGTGCTAAATAAAGACTATATTCAGGTCGTTATCAGCAAAAGGGATCTGCACAATGAAGCTGAGTGAATCCGTCAAACCCGTCAGCTATCTGAAAAGCCATACCGCGGAAGTTTTACGGGATGTCGCCCAAAACCGGCGGGTCATGGTGATTACGCAGCATGGCGAAGCCAAGGCGGTGCTCCAGGATATCGCCAGTTACGAGCAGACCCGGGAGTCGTTGGCGATGTTGAAGATGCTGGCGCTGAGTAGCAATAGTCTGCAGGCGGGGCGCAGCAAAACAGTCAAACAGGCATTCTCTGACATCCGGAAAGCAATCAGAGAACAGGACGTGTGAAACGCTATCGGGTACGGATCGTCGAGGATGCCGAGCGTGACCTGGCAGATATCTACCGCTATGTCGCGTATTACGATTCACCGGAGCATGCCGCTCAGGTTCTTGAGCAGCTGGAGTCTCTTTGCCTGGAATTATCCGCGCTTCCCAACCGGGGACATGTGCCGCCTGAACTGGATCGAATCGGAGTCACTGACTATCAGGAAGTCCACTTCAAACCCTACCGTGTCATTTACCAGGTCATCGGGCAGGATGTTTTTGTTCACTGTGTGCTTGATGGACGCCGGGATGTCCCCTCGTTACTCGAACGCCGCTTGCTCCGGTAATGCGTTTTGAATAAATACAGGCGCGTTGCCTGATATGCGGATAGAGGATGTCATATTGGACCAGCAGCAGCTACGATACCCAGGGGGGTTGCAGACGCTCACCTGTTCGGGCGTGGACGGGCCCCGGCAGTTCGTGCTGCATTACCGCCAGACCGCTTTTAGCAGTGCTACCAGCTTCCCCAGGCTTTCAAGGTTATGTGCCGGCAGAAAATAGTCCAGGTGGGGCAGGGCGGTCCGGATGCCGCGGCACAAAGGCTGATAATTCTCACTGCCGAGCAGTGGATTAAGCCATATCAGCCGGTGAACATTGCGCCGCAGGCTGCCTATGGCGTGTTGCATCCGGTCGGCATCGCCGCGGTCCCAGCCATCGCTCAGAATCACGGCAATCGTTCGCGACCGTAACATCTGCGCGGCAAAATGGCGGTTGAAATCGCCGATGCACTGGCCGATGTCGGTCCCGCCCGCCCAGTCGGGTATGCGGTCGGAAAATCGCCGCAGAGCTTCCCCGGTTCCCTGGCTGGCCAGCACCGATGTGATCACGGTCATTCGAGTGGAAAATACCGCTACCTCCACATCCGGTAATTCGTGCCTCAGCGCGCAGATGAACTGAATCAGGAAGCGGCTGTAACGCTCCATCGAACCGCTGACATCGCAGAGCAGAATCAGCTTTGTTTTCCGGATGCGCCGTTGACGATACAGCAGTCTGCACAGATCCTGCCCGTCGAGTGCGGTGCGGCGGATCATACGGCGAAAATTGACATCTTTGCCTTTGCGCGCCGGAGTGCGTCGCCTGCTTTTGTAATTGGCGATGACCGCAATCAGTTTGGCCACCAGCTGTCGGGCCCGCCCCAGCTCAGCGGCATCCAGGCTGCCCAGGTCTTTTCTGGCCAGCAGTTCGTCGGGGCTGTATTCGATATGCGAAGACTCCCGGTCGCTGGGCGCCTGGTCCTGATCGCGCTGGTCGGCCAGGCGCTGCTGCGCTTTGACCATTTTGCGCACGGAATCCTCATCCAGTGAGTCTTCACGGTCCGTTTCAAATGCTGCTTCACTGATTGTCCGCTCCCAGAAGGCCTCGAATACCTGGTCGAAGCGGGGGAAATCTTCGTGGCTGGAAACGAGATTGGCTCTTGCAGCGGCATAGAATTCCTGTCTGCAGCCAATGTCCACGACACCGAAGCAGCGGCACAGGTCGATCATATTGGCAGTATCGACGGGTATACCCGCAGCGCCGAGTTCCCTCGAGAACTCAAGCATATGGGTCAGAAGTTTCTTTTCTAGTGGTGCGTGAGCAGCAGAATCGGGCTGGACCATGGGATCAGGATTCTGTATTACCGGCATCCATGATGAGCTGCGAAAGGTCTTCGTGCTGCAGTTTCTCGATGTCATCCTTGTATTTCAGGATGCAGCCCATGGTTGCGTTGACGGTTTCTTCGCTCAGTTCCTCGACGCCCAGCGTCAACAGGGCATGCGCCCAGTCGATGGTTTCGGCAACGCCGGGGCGTTTGAAGAAGTCCCGGCTCCTGACGGTTTGCATGAAGCGGCAGATCTGCCCGGACAGTCGCTGTTCAATACCCGGGACCCTGGATTCAACGATGCGCAGTTCTTTCTCCAGCGTTGGATAGTCGATCCAGTAATACAGACAGCGGCGTTTCAGGGCATCGTGAATTTCCCGGGTACGATTCGATGTCAGCACGACAATGGGCGGGTGTACGGGGCGAATGGTCCCGATTTCCGGGATGGTGATCTGGAAATCGGACAGAATCTCCAGCAGGAAGGCCTCGAATTCATGATCGGAGCGATCGATATCATCGATCAGCAGTACCGGCGGCCGGTCCCCATCGGTCTGGATGGCACGCAATAACGGTCGCTTGAGCAGGAATTCCTCACGGAAAATATCCCGGCCGATGGTTGCCTTGTCGATCCCGCGGGCTTCTTCCATGCGAAGTTCCAGCATCTGCCGCGGGTAATTCCATTCGTATAATGCCGTGTAGGCATCCAGCCCTTCGTAGCATTGCAGCCGGATCAGTTCCGTATCGAGTATCGCTGACAGTACCTTGGCGACCTCGGTTTTTCCGACCCCCGGTTCTCCTTCCAGGAACAGCGGTTCGCCCAGCGAGACGGAGAGGTAAATGCTGGTCAGGAGCAGCCGGTCGCCGATATAGCCCTGTCCGGAAAACTGCTGCTCGAGGTCGTCGATGGATGAGAACATGCCGGTTCCGGTGATCAGGCCTGATTTACCGACGGCAGGCCGGACAGTGCCATGGCCAGCTCGTTGTCATCGTAGACGCCGTCCTGGAGTTTGCCGCCGAAGTAATCGGTATAAGCCTGCATGTCGAAAAAGCCGTGTCCGGACAGATTGATCAGGATCGAACGGGACCTGCCGTCCTGTTTGCAGCGCAGGGCTTCGTCGATGCCTCCCTTGATGGCATGGCTGGCCTCCGGTGCCGGGACGATGCCTTCCGCGCGCGCGAAAGTGACGGCGGCCTCGAAACATTCGAGCTGGTGGTAGGCACGGGGTGTCAGCAGCCCCAGTTCCTGCACATGACTGACCAGCGGCGCCATACCGTGATAGCGCAGACCGCCCGCATGGAAACCAAGCGGCACGAAGCTGGAGCCCAGTGTATGCATCTTGACCATCGGTGTCAGGTGCGCGGTATCGCCAAAGTCATAGGCGTAGCGACCGCGGGTCAGCGTCGGGCAGGCCTTGGGTTCTACGGCGATGACTTCCACCTGCGGGCCGTCACGTAACTGCTTGCCGATAAACGGAAACGCGATGCCCGCAAAATTACTGCCGCCACCGGTACAGCCGACAATAATATCAGGGTAATCGTCCGCCATTTCCATCTGTACTTCGGCTTCCTGGCCGATGATGGTCTGATGCAGCAGGACATGATTCAGCACGCTGCCCAGAGCATATTTTGTGTCCTCGCGATGCACCGCATCTTCAACCGCTTCGCTGATGGCAATGCCCAGGCTGCCGCTGGTATCTGGCGTGGCTGCAAGTATTGCCCGGCCGGCTTCCGTGTCCATGCTCGGGCTGGCGACACACTCGGCGCCGAATGTTTCCATCATGGCGCGGCGATAAGGTTTTTGATTGAAGCTGACCTTGACCATGTACACCTTGACGGTCAGGTCAAACAATGCGGCAGCATAGGACATGGCTGAACCCCACTGGCCTGCACCGGTCTCGGTGGCGATTCGACTGATGCCGGCTTCCTTGCTGTAGAACGCCTGGGGCACCGAGGTGTTGACCTTGTGGCTGCCGGCCGGGCTGACGCCCTCATATTTGTAGTAGATCCGGGCGGGTGTATCCAGTTTCGCCTCGAGCCCCCGGGCACGATACAAGGGACTCGGACGCCAGCTGCGGTAGATATCCCGGACCGGATCGGGGATATCGATGTAACGCTCGACGCTGACTTCTTGCTCGATCAGCGCCATCGGGAACAGTGGTTCGAGGTCTGCCGGCCCTATGGGTTCGCCGGTGCCCGGATGAAGAGGCGGGGCCAGCGGCTCGGGAAGATCGGCCTGAAGGTTGTACCAGGACCTGGGGATCTGCTCTTCATCGAGCAGGTACTTGACGGTTGCGGGCATGAAAGACTCCGGATCGATAGCAAATAGTCGGTGTCAGAATATGACGCTGGACGTAGTTATTGGGCGTAGTTATTGGGCTTTGTTTTAATTATGGTGGCGAAATGATACCGAAAACCGCCGCATCTGCGAAATCAGGTCGGCGGCAGCGTTCCGGAACCGCGTACCGGGCTTGCAGATCCAATGCGTGCAGGCCCGGCATAAATGTTAAATCGCCCGTCGCGCAGGAAGCCCACCAGTGAGATATCGAATTCCCAGGCCAGTTCTGCAGCCAGGCTCGATGGTGCGCCTACCGCGGCCACCATTGGACAGCCGGCCATGCGGGCTTTTTGCAGGATCTCGAAACTGGTGCGGCCGCTGGTCAGGATGCCCAGGTTCCAAAGCGGCAGGTTGCCGGAGCGCAACCTGGAACCGATGAGTTTGTCGACCGCATTATGCCGGCCGACGTCTTCTCTGACGTCGAGCAAACGCCCTCGCGTATCGAACAGCGCCGCCGCATGCAATCCCCCGGTCCTGGCAAAGGTCGTCTGGTGGTCTGCCAGCTTGTCCGGAAGAGCAGTCAGGGCAGTCTGTTCGATCAGCAGCTCGTCGCCGCTGACCGGGTGAAACGACTCGCAGGACAGCGCCTCGAGAGAGGCTTTACCGCAGACGCCGCATGATGACGTGGCGTAAAAGTTTCGTTGCAGTTTGTCGATATCGATGTCGATATCGGGCGCTATATCGACAACGACGATATTTCCCGACGGTTCGCCGGTAGTCCGGTCTGTGGCATAACCGATATCGCGAATATCCTGAAGTTCATGAATGATCCCCTCTGTGAGCAGAAAGCCCGCAGCCAGGTCGAAGTCGGCGCCCGGGGTCCGCATCGTGACCGACACGCTGTGGGTATATTCCCCGTCCGGAATACACTGGGAAAGCCGAATCTCAAGCGGCTCTTCGATTACCAGCCAGTCGCTGTCGTCGGTGTAGCGACTGTCGCCGGCCCGTTTTACGGGAACCTTGATGCTGCTCCGGTCAGTCGCTGGAGAGTTAGCCACGATTCGGCTGGTTGTCTTTCAGATATTGCCCCCGGTACACGCTGGGAGAGAGGCCGGTCCAGCCCCTGAAGGCGCGCGAGAAGCTGCTGATATCGGAAAAGCCCAGCAGGTAGGTCACTTCGCTGAACGAGCGCAAACCCTGGCTGATGTACTGTTCCGCCAGCTCCTTGCGCGTCTCGTTCAACAGATCGCGGTAGCTGGTATTTTTCATGGCCAGGCGGCCCTGCAGCGTGCGTTCACTCATGTTCAGGCGCTCGGCGATCTTTTCCTTGGAGCATTCTCCCGACGGCAGCAGGTCAACGACTGAAGCGCGCACCTGTGCGATGACATCCTCACGATCCATCCGTGCCAGAAGCGACAGGACGACCTGGTCGTTCTGCCTGGCCAGCTCGGCATTTGCAGCCGGTAACTGGACCTGCATATCCTGTTTGTCGAATATCAATACATTGGTATCACAGCCGAACTCGACCTCCGCCTTGAAATATTCCGTGAAGGCATTTTTGTTTTTCTTCGGCTTCGGGCGTCGCAGGCCGACTTTGATCGGTGCAAAATCGGGCCGATAGATATGCCGGCCGAAGCGCACGATGGTCGCCAGCCACGCATCCTGTGGAATGAAAGAGGCCTTGCCCATCGCCGGCATCATGATCAGCCGGAAATCGGTGTTGGTCGCCTCAAATTGATTGATGGCATTGGTCGTTACCAGGCGGAAATAGCGGACGATCCGCCGGCAAAACGTTTCCATGGTGCGGCTGGCAAACAGGGAGTAGCCAAGCGCGTGCAGTGAAGTGGGATGAACGAACTGGGCAATGGACAGGCCGAATGCCGGATCCCCGCTGATCTTTTCGGTGAGGTCGTATACCTGTGTCATCTTGGCCGCGGGAAATCGCATATTGGGATCTCTTGCGGTAATGAGATCGATCCCGGCTTCTTCGAAAATGCCTTTGCTGTCGAGGTTTCTTGCATCCAGTGCCTGGGCCACAGCGACGGCCCAGCTGGCAATCATATGAGGGTCTGTACCAGGTTGTTCGATCATCCCGGTATAGTACTGGACGGGGACCGCTTCTGGCTAGAAGGCGTTGAACCCCGTCAGCTCTTTGCCGATGATCAGCTTGTGCACGTTTTCAGTGCCCTCGTAGGTAATCACGCTTTCCAGGTTCAGCATATGCCGGATGGGTGAAAACTCGGTGGAGATGCCGCTGGCGCCCAGCATGTCACGACAGTCGCGGGCCACATCCAGAGCCATGCGGACATTGTTCCATTTCGCCAGGGAGACCTGGCTGGGGTGGAGTTGCCCGGCATCTTTCAATCGTCCCAGCTGCAAAGCGAGTAACTGCGCTGTTGTGATGCGGCGCGCCATATCGGCCAGGCGCTCCTGTATGGACTGCGTGTGGGCAAGCGGCCGGCCAAACAGTTTTCTTGTGGCGGTATAGTCGATCAGTTCCTGAAGACAGGCCTGGGCGCAGCCAATCGGCCCCCAGCTGATGCCATAGCGTGCCTGTGTCAGGCAGCTCAGGGGGCCCTTGAGCCCGGTGATGCCCGGCAGCCTGTTGTCATCCGGCAGCCGGACGTTGTCGAAAAACAGCGAAGAAGTGATCGAAGCGCGCAGCGACATCTTGTGCTTGATATCGGTCGCATCGAAACCCGGTGTGCCTTTTTCTACCAGGAACCCGCAAACGCCTTCATCGGTCATCGCCCAGACGATGGCAATGTCGGCGATGCTGCCGTTGGTGATCCACATTTTCGATCCGTTGAGTATCCAGTCACTCCCGTCACGCTTCGCATGGGTTTTCATATTGCCCGGGTCGGAACCGCCGTGTGGCTCCGTCAGACCGAAACAGCCGATGGCTTCTCCGCGGGCCATTGCCGGCAGCCAGCGGGTTTTCTGTTCTTCAGACCCGTAGGTATGGATCGGGTACATGCACAGACTGCTTTGCACGGACACGAAACTGCGCAGGCCGCTGTCGCCCCGTTCGAGCTGCTGGCATGCGAGGCCATAGCAGACGCTGTTCAGTCCCGCGCATTCATAACCCTCCAGGCTGATGCCCAGAAGACCCAGCTCGGCAATCTCGGGAATCAGTTCCGATGGCATGCGGCCGGTTTCAAAACACTCGCCGATAATGGGCAGAACACGCTCGTCGACGAACCGTGCCACCGAATCCTCGACCATCAGTTCTTCATCGCTCAGCAAAGACCGGGTATCCAGAAGGTCCATCGGGTTCAGCGCTCTCACCATACTCTCCTGACGAATGGATGCTGATGACGATGATACTACAGAGCCCGTTTGACCATACGGCACGATTATTGGCTCAATCGGCACTTTATTTGACCGATTGATTCGCTAGACTTTGCTGATCTGTCAGGCACAGGAGGCGGGCGGTGAGCGAGAGCAGCGAAGCGGTGGATCAGGCCGGTCAGGCGCCTTGCGACCATTGCGGGATATTCACCATACCCGGACCGCTGGGCGTTCAGTCGGCGTGGCGGGACATCACCTATCAGCCGGTCCGAAACAATATCTGGACGGCCAGCGAGGGGATTTACCGGACCATCTATGTCGAGGGCAGGTCCGGCGTGATCGCCTTCGATACTTTTTCCACCCCGGGTGGTGCGCGGGCCTACCAGGGTGCGATACAGCGTTGTTTCCCCCGAAAACCGGTGCATACGCTGGTTTATTCCCACGAGCATCTCGATCACACCGGCTATGCATCCGATCTGGCGCCGGATGCGGACATTCTTGCCCACGATCTTTGCAACCGGGTGATCGAGGCCAGGCAATCGGACGGACAGCTGCCCGCAACCGAGGTCTGGACCGACGAGCGCAGGGAGTTTTCGATCGATGGCGTGAACTTTGAGTTGCTGTATCCCGGTCCGACACATGGCGACGGCAATCTGGCCGCCTATTTCCCGGCAAGCAAAGTACTGTTCATGGTCGATACGGTCATCCCGGGCGTGGGCTATACATTTTTTCCGGACTGGCACCTGGCACCCTATGTCGGTGTCATGCGGCGTTTGCTGGGGCTGGACTGGGATCTGTTTGTGCCGGGCCATTTCTGGATGATCGACCGGCAGGGTTTTATCGACAGTCTCGATTTTTATGACCGGATGGCGGATGCCGCACAGCAGGCGATCATCGACGGGCTGGATTCCGATGACTACGACGCGGTAACACGCTACGTTGCGGAAAAGCTGGCGCCGGCTTATCAACACCTGTTTCGTTTCGACGAGTACTTTGCCATGAACCTGATTCGATACATGCAGCACTACCTGACAGGTGGCTGGGGGTTCGAGGGAAACCTGGCTGCCGGTACAACTCCTTTTTCAGGATAGCCGGACAGGGTGCCGACGATGAAAGAACATATGGGGATTTTTACCAACCCGGATATCGAAGGGTATCTCGGCGCAGAACCCGACCTGCAGCCGGAACAGCTTTCCGAACGTATCTGGACCATCAGCGATGGTCTGTGCAGGACACTGTTTGTCGAAGCGGACAGCAGCGTGATCGCCTTCGACTCGTTCGGGACACCGGGCAAGGCACGCGCTTACCGAAAAGCCATCGAACGGGCTGTACCGGGAAAGCCGGTCGCAACAGTGATCTATACCCATGATCACCTCGATCATGCGGGTTTTTGTGACGATCTTGCACCGGATGCCGAGATTGTCGCCGATGAGATGACGGCCAGGGTAATCGATCTGCGTGGTGCCGACGGCCAGACCGGTGTCACCTGCAGGTTATCCGGGGCGAAACATCGCGTCGAGTTCGATGGTGCAGAGTTTTTGTTGCTCAATCCGGGGCCGACGCACGGTACCGGAAACCTGTCTGCCTACTTTGCCGAGGAGCAGCTGCTGTTTTCCAGCGACACCATTTTGCCCAATGCACGCTATGCCCTGATGCCGGACTATCACATTGCCAACTTTGTCCGTTTCATGAGGGGTTTCCTGGAACTGGACTTCGCTACCTTCGTTCCCGGCCGCTATGAAGTCACTGATCGCGGCCGGTTCGAAACAGGCTGCGACTATATCGAAGCCATGCAGAATATTTGCCAGCAGGCGTTTGTCGAGCTGGTCTCGATATGGGTCATGGATGCCATGGCGGAATATGTGACCGCCGGTCTTGCCGGGCGCTTTGGCGATCTCGAAGGTTTCGAGCAGCATGTCGGGATGACATCCATTCGTATCGTCCACCATTACCTGATGGGTGGCTGGAGCCTGGAAGATACGCCTGAGCCGGGCTATCTGCTCGCGGATCAATAGCCGAAATACGGTACCATGCTTGCCTGATCTGCCCTGAGAACCCGCGAGGAAGGCAATGGTTACGCGCCAGGAGATCGTGATTCGCAAGCTGGCGGAAGAATCACGCATCGTTGAGGAACTGCTGGCTTCATTGCAGCTGAGTCCGGCTGCAAGGCAGCATATCGAAACGGCCGCAGAACAGCTGGTCGAGCAGGTTCGTTCGCGGCCCAGGGAAAAGAGCCACCTCGACGCATTCATGGAGCAGTTCGGGCTGTCGAATGAAGAGGGTGTCGCGCTGATGTGCCTTGCCGAGGCGCTGCTGCGGGTTCCGGATTCCGCCACTGCCGATGCGCTCATCGAGGAGAAGATTCTTTCCGGTGACTGGTCCGGTCATCTGGGGCAGTCCAGTTCCCTGCTGGTGAATGCCTCGACATGGGGGCTGTTGCTGACCGGGCAGGTGATCGATGTCGGTGAATCCGGCGCCGGCAACATCGCTGCAAGCCTGAAAGATGCCATCAGCAGGATGGGCAAGCCGGTGATTCGTGCCGCGATGTATCAGGCGATGCGGATTCTCGGCAAGGAATTCGTGCTGGGCGTCACCATCGACAAGGCGCTGCACCACGGCCGCAAACTGTATGGTCCCGACTGTCTGTTTTCCTGCGACATGCTGGGTGAGGGAGCCCGAACCGAACCGGCTGCACACCGGTATCTCGAGTCCTACCAAAAAGCGATCACCGCGGTAGCGGAATCGAATTCGGTGCGGGATGTCGTGGCCGGCTCGGGTGTGTCGATCAAACTTTCCGCGCTGCATTAGCGGTTCGAATTCGCCCAGCATGACCGGGTCATCGATGAACTTTCCGATCGGCTCTTGGTGCTGGCCCGCAGCGCAGCCGGTTATGACATGGGCATGACGATCGATACCGAAGAGGCGGACCGGCTGGATCTGACGCTGGATCTGTTCGAGCGCCTGGCCCGGGACCCGGGTCTGCAGGACTGGCAGGGGCTGGGCATCGCAGTACAGGCCTATGGCAAGCGGGCGAAACCTGTTCTTGAGTGGCTTGCCGCTCTGGCGCGGGAAACCGGCCGGCGGTTCATGGTCCGCCTGGTCAAGGGTGCGTACTGGGATGCAGAGATCAAACACGCCCAGCAGCAGGGCCTGGAAGATTTTCCGGTATTCACGCGCAAGGCATCCACGGACCTGTCCTACCTGGTCTGTGCCGAGACCCTGCTGGCTCACCGCGATCGACTGTACAGTCAGTTTGCGACCCACAATGCACACACGATTGCGGCGGTCATGGACATTGCCGGGGATTTTCGGGGCTTCGAGTTTCAGCGCCTGCACGGAATGGGCGAACTGTTGTACAAGGTGGCACGGGATTTCTATGACGATTTCCCCCGGGTGCGCGTGTATGCGCCGGTCGGCGGGCACGAGGATCTGCTGGCCTACCTGGTGCGGCGCCTGCTGGAGAACGGCGCCAATGCATCGTTCGTCAACCGGGTAATGGATGCACAGGTTCCGGCCCGTGAGGTGGTGCGTGACCCGGTCAGGATTGTCGAGGACTCCGTACCTGTGAGTCATCCGGCAATTTTATTGCCTGTTGATATGTTTCAGCAGGAGCGGCGCAATTCCCGGGGGCTGGATCTGACTTCGCCAGTCGTTGTCGGGGATCTGGTACGGGAAATGGCCGGATATCAAACGGCTTCCTGCGAAGCCCGGCCGATCGTGGCTGGACGGGAAGCGGCGGGCGTTCCCGTCATGGTCAGAAACCCGGCCAATACCGATCGCATCGTCGGCAAGGTCATCAACGCAACTCAGGACGATGTGAATCAGGCCGCCGACCAGGCCGGCCATGCCCAGCGGGAGTGGGACGAGTGTAGCGGTGAGGTCCGGGCAGCTGTTCTGGAGCGGGTCGCGGATCTGCTGGAGGAAAATCGTGCCAAACTGATGGCCCTGCTGACTGCTGAAGCAGGCAAGAGTCTGCCGGATGGCCTGGCGGAAGTTCGGGAGGCAGTCGATTTCTGCCGCTACTATGCCGGCCAGGCACGTCGCCATTTTGCCGGCGCGACATTGCTTCCCGGTCCGACGGGAGAAAAAAACGAACTCGAGCTGCACGGCCGGGGAGTTTTTGTCTGTATCAGTCCGTGGAACTTTCCGCTGGCGATTTTTACCGGCCAGGTGGCCGGGGCACTGGCGGCCGGAAACTCGGTGCTGGCAAAACCCGCCGAGCAAACGCCACTGGTTGCATTTGAGACCGTCAGGCTGATGCATCAGGCCGGTGTACCCGCCGGCGTGTTGCATTTGCTGCCGGGTGACGGAGATGTGGTCGGGCCAATGCTCACCGCGCATCCGCTCGTCTCGGGCGTGGTGTTCACAGGGTCGACGGCTACGGCGAAAAGGATTCACCGTGCCCTGGCCGACCGGCCGGGCCCGATTTTGCCGCTGATCGCGGAGACGGGCGGGCAGAACGTCATGTTTGTCGACTCGACAGCGTTGCTGGAGCAGGTTACCGACGACGTCATTCAGTCCGCATTTCTCAGTGCCGGCCAGCGCTGTTCGGCATTGCGGGTGCTGTACCTGCAGGAAGAGATTGCCGACAAGGCCATCGAAATGATATGCGGCGCGATGGATGCGCTGACGGTGCGTGACCCGGCAAAACTTTCCACTGATGTCGGGCCGATCATCGATGAGCCGGCACGCAGGATGCTGGACGATCACTGCCGGAAAATCGGCAAGGAAGCGTGGGTGAGTCACAGGATATCCCTGCCTGACTCGTGCCGCGGCGGAACCTTTTTTGCGCCGACTCTCATTGGTATCCGGTCGATCCGGGAACTTGAGCAGGAAGCATTCGGTCCGGTGCTGCACGTCATCCGGTATCGGGCCTCCGAACTGGATCGGATGATCGCCGAGGCGCAGTCAACCGGTTACGGACTGACGCTGGGGCTGCACAGCCGGATCGAGGAGCGGGCCGAGGCAATTGCCCGCGGGTCTCCGGTCGGCAATATCTACGTGAATCGCAACATGGTCGGCGCGGTTGTCGGTGTGCAGCCTTTTGGCGGTCAGCGGCTGTCGGGTACCGGGCCGAAGGCGGGCGGGCCCCACTACCTGTTCGCATTCTGTACCGAAAAGACCGTGTCGACCAATACAATGGCATCCGGCGGAAACGCCGAGCTGTTGCGGAAAATCACCTGACCGGTCCTGCCAGAACGGGCGCGGTTCCCGGCTGTTGAAGGCTGTCACGGTGGTGTAATATACCAACCCCCTGTTCCTGGTGCCCGGCCCCTTCCTTGCTGAAACTTCTTTCCAATGCCCGCGTCTTTGCACCTGAAGACCTGGGTGTCTGTCATGTGCTCATCGGTGGCGGCAGGGCGCTTCGCATTGCCGACAGCAGTGAAGACCTGTCATTCGCGGGGGTGACCATAATCGACCTGGAAGGCCGGCGGCTGATTCCCGGGCTGATTGACGGCCATGCGCACGTGACCGGGGGCGGCGGTGAGGCCGGTTTCAGGACCCGTGTGCCGGCTGTTTTGCCCGGCCAATTTACGACGGCCGGCGTGACCAGTGTGATCGGTGTGCTGGGCACTGACGATACCACTCGCGATACGCGCTCTTTACTGGCACAGACCCATGCATTGCGTGAGGAAGGTCTTGGTGCATGGTGCCACACGGGCGGCTATCACGTTCCGCCGGTGACGCTGACCGGCAGTGTGCGCGACGACATTGTCTTTCTCGATCCGGTGATCGGTGTCGGTGAGCTGGCGCTGAGCGATCATCGATCCAGCCAGCCAAGCCTCGATGAGTTATTGCGGATCGCCAGCGATGTACATGTTGCCGGCATGATCTCCGGCAAGGCGGGTATCGTGCATTTGCACCTGGGGGATGGAGAGCGCGGTCTGGACCTGGTGCGCAAAGCGATCGATGGCAGCGAGCTGCCTGCCCGGGTATTCAATCCAACCCATATCAATCGACGCAAGGCCCTGTTCGAAGAAGCGCTGCAGTTGGCGCAGCTGGGTTGTACCGTCGATATTACCGCCTTTCCCGTCACAGAGGATGAGGACGCCTGGCCGGCTGACCTTGCCTTGCTGAGGTATCTGGATTCAGGAGCGCCGGCCGACCGGATTACCGTCAGTTCCGATGGCGGTGGTTGCCTGCCGGTTTTCGATCCGCAGGGCAGGGTGTTGCGGATGGACATCGGCAGTCCATCGAGCCTGATCGAAACACTGCGGAAAATGCTGGGCAACGACCTTTCGCTGGAGCGCGTGTTGCCGGCATTCACCAGTAACGTGGCCGATATCCTGCATTTGCGCGACCGGGGTCGAATTCGTGTCGACATGGCGGCCGACCTGGTCGTTCTCGACGATGACCACCGGATCGCCGATGTGATGATTGCAGGTACCTGGCATGTGCGGGCGGGGGTGCAGCAGGTTTTTGGCCAGTTCGAGAACAGCGCAAGCGAAGAACAGCAATCATGAGCCCGTCAAACCATACCGACTACACCGATCGCGGTTATATCATTCCAATCGGCGGTGCCGAGGAAAAACTGCACAACCCGGAAATTCTCGACAGGTTTGTCGAGGTCTGCGGCGGCACTTCGGCGCGCATCGCGATTATTCCAACGGCTTCGGAGCTGGAGGACACGGGCCGGAACTATGAGAAACTGTTCCGCAAGCTGGGCATCAGGCATGCACAGGTTCTGCAGATGCTGACGCGTGAAGACTGCCACCAGAGCGAATACGTCGATTACATCGAAAAATCCGATGGCGTGTTCATGACCGGTGGCAATCAGCTGCGCCTGTCAACGACACTTGGCGGGACCCCTGTCGCACAAACCATCCGCCGGCGAAACGCGGCGGGCATGCATGTTGCGGGCACCTCGGCCGGCGCTGCTTTCATGCCCGAGCATATGATCGCCGGCGGCGATGAGGGCAGTACGCCGAGCCCGGCGATGGTCACCATGGCGCCCGGGCTCGGGTTGACCAACAAGTTCATCATCGACCAGCATTTTCGTCAGCGTGACCGGCTGGGCCGCCTGTTGACGGCGCTGGCATACAATCCTTTCGCAGTAGGTATTGGCCTGGATGAAGATACTGCTGCATTTATCAGGCCGGGGGACAACCTCGAGGTTGTCGGGAGTGGCGGCATTACCGTGATCGACCCGACCAACCTGAGTTATTCCTCGATGGACCGGGCGCGCCGGGACGAGCCGGTCAGCCTGATCGACGTGAAATTGCATATACTGATCGCCGGGGGACGCTTCGAGATCGCATCCAGGAAAGCAATCGCAGAATAACAAGTCCGAGCCGCAACCAGGGGAGCCAGGGCCATGAGGATTGTCAGTACCAACGTATACGTTGGCCCCAACATATACGCGCATTTCCCGGTTATCCGGCATGTGCTGGACCTCGAGCAACTGGAAGAATGGCCGACCGGCCGGCTGGGCAGCGATTTTGTCGACCGGCTGCTGGAGTATCTGCCGGGTTTGCACGATCACGGCTGTTCCTACCGGGAGCCGGGAGGGTTCGTGCGGCGGATGCGCGAAGACGAGGGTACCTGGCTGGGTCATGTGATGGAGCACGTGGCGATCGAGCTGCAAGTCGTCGCCGGTTCGAATGTCACTTTCGGGCGAACGCGGTCCATCGACGGTCAGCCGGGATACTACAACATGGCATTCCAGTATCTGGATACAGAGGTTGGCCGGGAAGCCAGCCGGCTGGCGCTGGACCTGATTCACAGCCTGCTGCCCGATGACCTGCAACCGAAGGACGGGCCGGGGGAGGAATGGGATTTTGCAGAGCAGCGGGACGCGTTCATTCGTTATGCACAGCGCCGCGCGTTCGGTCCCAGTACCGCTTCGCTGGTGCAGGCCGCGGAGGAGAGGGATATCCCCTGGATTCGCCTGAATCGCCAGAGCCTTGTGCAGTTCGGGCATGGCCGCTATCAGCAACGCATTCAGGCTACTACCACGAGCCGAACCAGCAATATTGCTGTTGAACTGGCATCGGACAAAGAGGAAACGAACGCCATCCTGCGCGATCTCGGCCTGCCCGTTCCTGAACAGCGGCTGGTACGAAGTTCGACGGATGCGCAGCGGGCGGCGCAGCGCATCGGTTTTCCGGTAGTCGTAAAACCGCTGTCGGGCAACCATGGGCGCGGTGTATCGGTCAATCTCAAGACGCCGGAAGAAGTTGCCGCAGCATTCGAAAAGGCGCGCGAGCATGGCCGGAGTATCATCGTCGAGGGTTATCTCGAGGGTTACGATCATCGCCTTCTGGTGGTGAACAATCGCCTGGTCGCGGCAGCCAAGCGAATGCCCGGGCATATCGTCGGCGACGGCGAGCGCAGCATCGAAGAGCTGGTCGATATCGTCAACAGGGATCCGCGGCGCGGTGTCGGTCACGAGAAAGTCCTGACCCGGCTCGAGCTCGATCATCAGGCCGAGCGGCTGTTGAAAACACTCGGTTACGACCGGACGACAGTCCCGGAAAAAGGCGAGACCGTCTATCTCAGGTCTACCGCCAACCTGTCGACCGGCGGCACGGCGATCGATGTGACCGATACCATTCATCCGGACAACCGGGAGATGGCTGAACGGACCATCAAGGCCATCGGTCTCGATATCGGTGGTGTCGATTTCCTGACCAGGGATATTACCAAGTCGTACCGCGAAGCCGGAGGCGGCGTTTGCGAAGTCAATGCCGGGCCGGGATTTCGTATGCATGTCGCACCGAGCGAAGGGACGCCGCGCGATGTCGCCGGTCCGGTGATCGACATGCTGTTTCCGCCCGATACCCCGAGCCGGATACCCATTGCGGCGGTGACCGGCACCAACGGAAAAACGACCACATCGCGAATGCTCGCTCATATTCTGAAAATGTGCGGCAGGACGGTCGGCCTGACATCGACAGATGGTGTCTATATCGATGGGCAGTTGAGTGTTCCGGGCGACATGACCGGGCCGATATCGGCCCGGATGATTCTGCGCGACCCGTCTGTGGATGTGGCCGTGATGGAGACGGCGCGTGGCGGCATGCTGCGCGGCGGTCTTGGTTTCCAGGCCTGCGATGTCGCCGCCTGTCTTAACGTCACGGCCGATCACCTCGGGCAAAAAGGCATCGATACGCTCGAGCAGCTTGCCGAGATCAAGCGTGTACCCATCGAAGTCGCCAAGGATGCGGCGGTGCTGAATGCGGACGACAGCTATTGCCTGCAAATGGCCGACTACACCGAGGCCAGGACCCTGTGTTACATTACCATGAATCCGGGTCACCCGCTGGTTAAAAAACATATCCGTGCCGGCGGCATGGCCTTTGTGCTCGAAGAAGGCATGAACGGGCACATGATCACGATTTATGACAACGAAGCGCATACCCCGCTGCTGTGGACGCACCTGATTCCTGCCACGATCGAGGGCCGCGCCCTGCACAATGTACAGAATGCGATGTTCGCTTCGGCGCTGGCCTTCAATATGGGCATCGGCCTCGACGAGATCCGCCACGGGCTGCGCACCTTCGACTCCACTTTCTTCCAGGTTCCGGGGCGCATGAACATCTATGACGAACATCCGTTCAAGGTGATTCTCGACTATGCGCACAATCCTGCGGCCGTTTGGGCGATGTGCACCCTGGTGGACCGGTTTGCTCCGGAGGGCCGCCGCATTGTCGTACTTGCCGCTCCCGGTGACCGGCGTGACGAGGACATTCGCGAGATTGCGGCAATTGCTGCCGGGCACTTCGATCATTTCATCTGTCGTTGCGATGACAACCGCCGCGGTCGCGGTGCAGACGAAGTCGCCACCATGCTCAAGAACAAACTGCTCGAAGAAGGAATCAGTTCCGACCGGATCGATGTCGTACCCGATGAGCAGGAGGCCACCAGCAAGGCTTTGCGCATGGCCGGCCCGGGCGATTTGATACTCGTGCTTGCCGACAATATCAAGCGCAGCTGGAAGCAGATCATCTATTTCAATTCCGGAGCCAGGGCAGAGGAGGGCAGCGCCAAGGCTGCCGTCAATATGGAGCTTCCGGCAGTGGAAGGCTTCAGTTTCGACGAGGACATGGAAATTATCAGCGACGAACGTGGTGTCCGGATCGCAAAGGAAGCGGGCGACTGAACCGGTTTTTACTGAATGGAATTCCTCGACGCAAGGCGGCTGACCGGTCCCAACGTACTTTGGGAGAAGCCCGGCGCGATACTCGACATATCCTGCACGCCGGAAGAGGCTGGTCGGCTGATTTCGTACTGCCGGGCACAGATCGGGCTGATGCTCGATGCCGTCGGCTGGGGCCGGGAAGCAGTTTGTCACCGGCGGCTGGCAGGCGGCGTGAGTATCGCATTCTCGGCGCCGATCGATGCCCTGTATGCCGCTTCCACAATCGGCGAATGGGCCTGGGAATGCTGCAGGAGCGAATTTTGCGGCGAATCCATGCCGGATTTCGCTGCAACCGTCGCTGAAATCTCAAAGGCGATTGCCGAAGAGATCAACCCGCCGTTACTCAGGCTGGAACAGGCTGCGATCGAGCGCGGGCTGTCTTTGCTCTGGGATGACGACGAGGTATCGGTCGGGCTGGGTAGCGGCTCGCGCTGCTGGCCATTCCGCGAATTACCGGATCCCGATACCCTGGACTGGTCACGCCTGCACGATGTGCCGGTGGGCATTGTTACCGGCACCAACGGCAAGACGACAACGGTTCGAATCGCAAAACATATTCTGCAGTCGGATGGCAGAAATGTCGGGCTGAGTTGCACGGACTGGGTTTCGGTCAACGATCGCATTATCGACCGCGACGGCTGGTCGGGTCCCGGCGGCGCCCGGATGGTGCTGCGGCAACAGGACGTCGATGGCGCAGTCCTGGAAACGGCACGGGGAGGGCTGTTGCGCCGCGGACTCGGCGTCAGCACAGCGCAGGCCGCGCTGATTACCAATATTGCCGAGGATCACCTGGGGGATTTCGGCTCGCAGAACCTCGAGGAACTGCTCGGCATCAAGTGGGTCGTGAGTCATGCCGTGGAAGACTCGGGCTGGCTGATTCTGAATGCCGATGACGAGTTGCTGGTCGGGAAGTCGAGACAGTTCGGCGGGAAAATGATCTGGTTCAGTCTCGATGAACACAGTCCGGTTGTTGCCGGGCATATTGCCGGGGGTGGCCTGGCGTTTGTTTATTCCGGCGGCAGCCTGGTGCGCGTGGCGGGTCGCCAGCGTGACCCGATCTGCGCTGCTGCAGATATTCCTATCACCCTCAATGCCGCTGCGGCACACAATATCGCCAATTCGCTGGGCGCTGCAGCATTGACGGATTGTTTCGGGGTGACCGTGGCCGGAATCCGCCGTGGTCTGACAACCATGTCAGCGGACATCAATCCCGGCCGCAGCAACCTTCATTCCGTACAGGGCTTCCATGTGCTGGTCGACTTTGCTCACAATCCGGAGGCAATGCAGGCGCTGTTTGCACTGGCCCGCGCGATACCCGCCAGGCGCAGGGCGCTGTGTTTTGGCCAGGCGGGCGATCGCACGGAGCGGCAGATCCGGGAACTGGCACGAAGCGCCTGGGCCATCGGGCTGGACCTGGCCATCGTTTCCGAACTCGAACAATATGCCCGCGGCCGACCGCCGGGCGAGGTATTCGGGATTATCAGGGACGAGCTGCTCAGTGCCGGGGCCCGTGAAGACCAGCTCCGGCATTATATTTCCGAGAGCGAATCATTCGATGCCGCGCTCGACTGGGCGACCGAGGGCGATCTGATCGTAATACTCGATCTCGGCCGCAATTCGAATATTCAGGAGAAACTGAAAACCCGCCAGGCCCCGTCCCGATAGCCGGGCCCGATCTGATCAATAATCCTTGGCGTATCGGCCCGACTTCAGGTCAACCGCGCCAACCACGACCGGATCGTACCATCAGCGCCCGATCATCCCGCCCGAACAGGAAAGCCGGAAGCGACTCCCGATGTCCGGGGACAGGTGCGCGTGGCTCTTGCAGGCGGAATAAAGCGGACCGCAGGGAGCCATCCGCCGGAAAGAGTCACGCGCACCTGTCCCCGGACATCGGGAGTCGCTTCCGGCTTTCCTGGCAAATCGCACATCAGCCGCCAAGAGCTGCCCATTCCCCCATAATCAGACCGGCACTCAGCCGCCAACGTACGCTGTGTACTCCAGCCCCAGTGCGTCGGCAACCGGTTTTTGCATCAGCTGCCCGGCATGAATATTCAGCCCGTTGGCAAGATGCGGGTCATCCGCCAGCGCCTGTTCCCAGCCCTTGTTCGCCAGCGCCTTGACGAACGGCAGCGTGGCATTGTTCAGCGCGTAGGTAGAGGTATGCGCGACTGCGCCCGGCATGTTGGTCACGCAGTAGTGAACGACACCATCGACTTCGAAAATCGGGTCGTCATGAGAAGTCGGTCGGCTGGTCTCGAAACACCCGCCCTGGTCGATTGATATATCCACCATCGCCGAGCCTTTTTTCATGGCTGCAACCATTTCCCTGGTAACCAGCTTGGGCGCCGCGGCACCGGGCAGCAACACCGAACCCACCACGAGGTCGGCACTGGTGACCTCTCTTTCGATGGCTTCCGTGGTGGAATAGACCGTTTTCAACCGGTTGCCATACAGGGCCGACAGTTCCCGCAGGCGTTTGCTCGAACGGTCGATGACAACCACGTGCGCCTTGAGCCCCATGGCCATTTCAGCCGCATGGCTGCCCGCGACACCGCCGCCGAGAATGACGACTTTACCCGGGGCAACGCCGGGGACACCGCCAAGCAGTACACCGCGTCCGCCCACCGCTTTTTGCAGGCAGTGGGCGCCCACCTGAATCGACATGCGCCCGGCTACTTCACTCATCGGTGTCAGCAACGGCAGGCTGTGATCATCGGAGGTGACCGTTTCATAAGCGATGGCAGTCGTGCCCGATTTCATCAGCGCTTTGGTCTGTTCCAGGTCGGCTGCCAGGTGCAGGTAGGTAAACAGCACCTGTCCGGGTTGCAGCTTTGTGCATTCCACAGCCTGGGGTTCTTTGACCTTGACGATCAGTTCGGCCCGGGAGAAAACGGCATCGGCATCCGCCACGATGGTCGCGCCGGCCGCTCGGTATTGCTCGTCATGGTAGCCGATTCCCGCCCCGGCTCCCGACTGAACAATCAGTTCATGACCGCTTTCTGCCAGTTCACGAACGCTGGCGGGAACCAGGCCGACCCGGTATTCATGGTTTTTGATTTCTGTTGGCACACCGACTTTCATGACGAACTCCCGGAGATCAAGGCGAAACAAGCTGAAAAGGTTGAGAATATTCTACGCTGGAAATGACGAAATATGCTTGCTTACTTGCGTCATCTGGCCTATAAAAGCGTAGATTCTGCTGTATTTCCTTATTTTTTCGCAATAATCTGCAATATGATACTTGACCGGACAGACCAGGCCATACTCGGCATTCTTCAGCATGACGGGCGTATCAGTAACGTGGAACTGGCCAGGCAGGTCGGCTTGTCGGAGTCGGCCTGCCTGCGCCGGGTCCGGCAACTGGAACAGGAAGGGGTAATCGACGGTTACGTGGCGCTGGTCAACCAGGCCCAGGCAGGTTATCCGTCGAATGTCCTGGTCCAGGTTACCCTGCACCGGCAGCAGCAGGAGGACCTGAAGAAGTTCGAGGCGGCGGTGCGCGGGTTACCGGAGGTGATGGAGTGTTACCTGATGGCCGGCGAGGCAGATTATTTCCTGCGGGTCGTGGTTGCAGATGCGGGAGACTTCGAGCGTATCCACAGTGAGCAACTGACCCGGCTGCCCGGCGTGGATCGCGTGCAATCCAGTTTTGCCCTGCGTGCTGTCGTCAAGACAACGGAACTTCCGCTGGAATAAGACGACACCGGTATCCTGTCATGCAGATGGCCTGAAGCTCGTCATCGGCTCGTAAACGCCCGCTTTGAAGATCAGCACCCGGTAGGTGAGATAGCCGGCCAGGATCGTGGCAGCAGCGAGCAGCGCGGCGATAAAGTTACCGGGAACCAGCCATAAAACCAGTGCCGGAAGCACCAGCCCCGTTCCGACCACCAGGAACAGGAACGGCTGCCGGTAAATTCCGCTCAGCAGCAACGAGACCGACACCTGGCCGCCCCTGGAGCGATTATTGGCCGAGTACACCACACTGGCCAGCACGATCGCATCCACCAGCAGCAACAGCAGGACCTCGGTGGCCAAGTTGTTCAGGCCTTCCGGCGTGACGGCGAACAGGCTGTTCCAGCCCATCACCATGGTCAGGACGGCGCCACCGGTCAGCGCATAGGTCAGGCCGGAAACGGGCATCAGGGCGGTGTTCCACAGCGAGATTGCGCTCGAATGCGACATGGCCATTCCCTGGTAGGTCATCACGACCAGCGCGGCGGCGGCGGCGAGGAACTGCACCAGGTTGCCCAGCGCGGTTCCCAGGCCCAGGGTCGTTTCGAGATCGAAAGAAAGGTTCAGTACATGAACCGTGCCAAAACCCAGGTAGAACACGATGGCCATCAGGCCACGACTGATCCAGGACCGGTCCGGGCGCAGAATGGCACGCCAGGATTTCATCGGCACACCCATGTGAGCGATATGGAAATAGGACTTGAAGACCCCGGTGATCAGCATGCCCGTTACCATTCCGGGAACGAAATCAAACAAAAAGGACACGAAAAACAACCCGGCCCCCAGCTCTCCGCAGAAAAATGCAATGGCCATCGATGTGTCCCAGTAACGCTGGAAACGCACTCCAACCTGAAAGCTGTCACCAACAATTTTTGTCTCTTGCATTGCCATTTCACTACCGCCTGTTGTTCTGAATGCTGCCAATGGTTTCATTGTGGTTCTGGATCTAGTCGACGTAGTAGACCTTGGGCCGGGTTTTCAGCTCCGGCATCGGTGGCTTGCCGTCCCGCTCCCGTATCAGTGTGCTGGCCTTGCTTGCCGGGTCGTCAAGATCGCCAAAGATGCGCGCATCGGTGGGACAGGTGACGACGCAGGCCGGGTCCAGTCCGGCGTCTACCCGTTCGCTGCAGAAATCACACTTGGTGATGGTCCCCGGAACGAAACGCTGGTAACCGTCTTTTTCGAACGGCGTCAGTTCGTCGGTGCCGAACAGCCCGTGGCTGAGCAGATCCTTGTCTACCTGGGAGCGCTGATCGTAAGGGCAGGCTACGGCACACGAGCCGCAGCCGATGCATTTGTCGGCATCGACCATGACGATGCCGTCGTCCCGGGTATAGGTGGCACCGCTGGGGCAGACTTTTTCACAGGGTGCATCCTCACAGTGATTGCAAAGCGTTGGAATGTAGACCCGGTTTACCGCAGGGTAGACGCCATATTCTTCACTCAATGTACGGGTAAAAAACATTCCATCCGGCAGCGAGTTTTCCTGTTTGCATCCGATCACGCAGGCGTTGCATCCGATGCAGCGCCGCAAATCGAAGACCATGCCGTATCTGGCCATCAGCGGGTCCTCCCTTTACCTGGTTTCTGGATATCATCGACCAGATCGTAGACTGTCAGCCCCTGCTTCAGCCCTTCCGGCCAGTCATCCAGTTTGGTGATTTTCACCCGGCACACGGTTTCCGGTTGCCCGGTGACTGCATCGGTGTTGCGAAGATCGTAGGGCAGCATGTCGTTGAAGTGGCCTCCGGCATGCGGAACGCCCTTGTGCCGTACGCTGATCCGCGACAGCGAGTTGGATACGCCCAGGGCATCCGGGTGCCAGCCCTCGGACGTGCCGATGCGCCCGTAGATCTTGCCGTAGGGTGATTCGACCCTGACGATATCGCCGGATTCCAGCCCTTCTGCTGCAGCTGTTTTCGGGTTGAGCATCAGCGCGATATGCACGGGGTCGCGATAGACGATGTCATTGATCCATGGATTACCGATGCTTTCACCGAAGTTCAGCTGGATATCCTTGAAGAACATTCCGTAAAGATTGTATTCCTCGGGCTCCTCGTGTACCGGATCCAGTCTTTTCGTCGGCAGCGGTGAATAATCGTCCCAGTACCATTCGTCACGGAAGGGCACGTTCGCCTCTTCCATTTTCTGCTTCAATTGATCCCGCTGGTTCAGCATGTCTTCGATGTAGAAATGAAGGCGCATGCCTTCCCACGGGCGGTACCACTTGTCGGGACGGCGCTCGGTAACGGCGCAGTTTTCCACGTACCAGTCAATGCCTTTGTCGTTCCACAGGCGCCCCTTGCGGTCGGCCATTTCCTTGTCGGTATATTTCTTATCCAGTTCCAGCATCAGCTCCGGCTTGTGATCGAGGCCCTGCGCCATGTTCAGAACGCCGTTATAGGCTTCGAGTATGCCCATGCGTTCGGACAGTTCGTAAAAAATGTCCTCCTCGCTCTTGGTGTCATACAAAGGCTCCGTTGCCGGCTGCCGCATGCACATTCCCTCGGTGTGCGGTGGCTCGATCATGGTCATGTTCCATGACTCCAGCGCATCGTGCGAAGGCAGGATGATATCGGCCCATTGCGTGGTCTCGGTGGGGATGATGTCGGATACCACGATAAACCGCATGCTGGCCATGAATTTGAACCATCCCTCCCGCGAACCCTGCATGGCCCACAGGGGATTCGAGTGGCAGATCACCATGACATCGGGAGTAAATTCGATACCGTATTTCTCCGGGTTTTCGAATACCTTGAGGTTCAGGTGCGGCGGGTGGACGCCCACCGGGAAGTAGTCCATCAGGTGGAAGGTGTTGGGTGGATAGGAGAAGGGCGGCACCGGTCCGAGCTGGTGTGGATTGGGCATCATCATGCCGTTTTCACCGGGGGCGACATGGCTTTTGTCAACCCACTGGTCATCCAGGGTCACGCCCATATGGCCGCCGGGTGCATCGATGTTGCCGACCAGGAAATTCACCATCTTGAATGCGTGATTGGTCTGAAACCCGAGTTTTCGCCCCTGGGCGCCGCGGTAGTAGTTGTAGGCCGCCGGTCGCAGGGGCATGGTTCTGCCGTCGATCTCGATGGTGGCGCCGATGGTTGCCGCTTCAAAGAACTCCCGGGCGATACGGCGGGTGGTTTCGGCGGGTACCGTGGTGATTTTTTCCATTTCCTCCGGCGAGCACTCGTCAAGGATATCCCTGAAGCGCTGGAATGCCGGTTTGCACTCCTTGCCCTCTACCTCGAAGGTACCTTCCAGCGCCAGTTTCTGAATGGTCGGGTCATCCCAGAGTTTTGCGCGGTTTTCGACGGAATCCCAGACATAGATCTTGTCTTCGGCGTTCCGCACAAAATATCCGTCCGGCCCCACCAGGTAGGGGGCATTGGTATCCTTCCTCAGGAATTCGTAGTCGACCAGGTTCTCGCTGACCATGACGTGACACAGGCCCAGCGCGAAATGACGATCGGTCGCAGGACGTATCGGAACCCATTCTTCCGATTTTGCTGCCGAAGTGGAAAGTCGTGGCTCTACCGTGACACAGCGCATGCCGCGGTCGATACGGGCATTGGCGACCCAGTTGGACTGCGCGGCTGCGTGCAGGTGCGAAGAAAGCCCGTCGCCGGTACCGTTGTTGATCCAGTAGTTGCAGTGTTTGACATCGTTGGCGGCTGCGAACGCCGAATGAATATAGCCGTTCGCCGGATGATAGGCGCCGCCGCACATCGTGCCGCCGGACTGGAAACAGTTAAAGTTACCGAAAGCCAGCGGCCAGACCCAGATATTGAACTTCTGGAAGTCCTCGAGAGAGGGCAGGATTTTCCGCGGATCCTCATCGATGGATTTCTTGATCTCCCGCGCAGTGATCTCCAGCGCCTCGTCCCAGCTGATCGGCTCCCACATGGGATCTTCGTTCGGCCCCTTTTTCGGGTTGGTGCGTTTCATCGGCTGTTTGAAACGGTTGGGGTCGTAGTGGCGCATGATGGCCGCATTGCCCTTGGGGCAGAGTTTTCCGTTGTTGGACGGGTTGGCCGGATCGCCCTCAATCTTGTTGATAACACCGTCGTCGGTAATGTGAATGAGATTTCCGCATGAGTGCAGGCACATCTTGCAAGTCGAGCGGATCCAGCGGCCGGACTTGAGCGAGTTTTGCACGGGCTGAGGATTATTCATTGTGCCTCTCCTTGAGGGGTTTCCAAAATACATTTCCCTTGGTACAGGCGGCTGCCGGCGGTTTTTTCTCCAGTACCACGAGGCAGCCAGAATCAGCTTGTATTGCCGAGTCTAGAACCTTCCGCGGCCCGGGGCCAGCCCGAAAACCAAGGTTTGACCAAATGGGCAAGAAGGGTGCTCGAACCGTCATATCATCGGCAGGTCATTAGGCTAAATTAGCAGGGCGATGGCCATTCACAGCATCACCGAGACGATGGAGGATCATGCGCTGGAGCGGGTTCCGGATGCTGAACGGGAAGGCTGGTTGCAGATTACCTGGAATACGGCCGGGCTGATCACGACGCTGGTGATCCTGTTTTTTGGCGCCGTCGTGTGCTTTGTCGCCGGGGTGAAGATTGCGCTGGCAGCCGGAGTGGTTTCATTCGCGATCGGCAGTTCGATCGGGTGGGCCATGGCGCGCATCGCGTATCAGACAGGTTATTCGAATACCCTGATTACCCGCAGGTATGGCCTCGGCATGCGAGGTTCGGCGCTCGCATCCCTGATTTTCGGTTGCCTGATCGTCGGTTTTCTGGCGGTCGAGAACGGGCTTTTGTACCGTGGTTTTCTGTTTTTTTTCCAGACCGGGGACAGCTGGCCCGCCCGGCTGGCAATTTATGGCGGTATGACCGCCGCGTGGATAGTGCTGACAGCATTTGGATTCAAACTGGTGACACGATTTTCTTCCCTGATGTTGATCGGATTTGCGGCGATCCTCGGCTGGATGCTGCTGGTCGTGCTGCAGCAGTCCGGGGACAGCCTGGGCGAGGCGTTATGGTTCGGTAGCCAGATGCAGCCCGATGCGCTTGCCGGGCTCGGTGTCGTCACGGATTGGGACAAGTTTGTTTTCAGTCTCAATATTCTTGTCGGGCCGGCCTGCGCCCTGGCCCTGAATACAGCCGATTTCGGCCGTTACGGAAAGTCGGCGGCGGATGTGGGGATCGCGGCCGGAATTGCGATTTTTACCCAGTCGATCGTCGTGATGCTGATCGGCGGTGTGCTGATGAAGTCCGGGGCGGCACTGATGGTGGATTATTACATCACCGTCGGCGGTATGGATTCAGGGGCCGCCCAGGCGCGGGTGTTGCAGAGTCCGGACAGCATTGCGGCAACGTTCATGGTGTTCGGCGGGCTGGCAGGATTCATCCTGATGCTGCTCGCCCAGGCCAAGGCCCAGGTGCTGAACAGCTACAGCTCGTCGCTGTGTATCGCTAACCTGGCCGATGCGCTGTTCCGGTGGCGCCCGGGCCGTGTGGCGTTCGTCGTGCTTGCAAACGTCATCGCGCTGGCAATGCTGTATGGAAATATCCTGGAACTGGTTGAAGCCTGGATTCAGCTGATGGGCGTGCTGCTGGGTGCGCTGGCCAGTGTCATTATCGTGGATTACTACATTGTCGGGCCAAGACTGCAATCCCGTGACCGCTCGACCGGTCATGGCCGGGACCAGGAAGCCGTGAACTGGTCGGGTGTCGTTGCCATCGTCAGTGCGGTGATCGTTGCCCATTTTCTGCTTGGAGACTATTTTCGACTGGAGGTTCTGACGTCGATTGCGACGGTGGCGATTGTTTACCCGCTGCTGCGGTTTCAGCTGCCCCGGAAAGCGGCAGCATGAGCGCTGTCAGCAAAGTGTGCGTGGTCGGCGCGGGGGCGATCGGCAGCCTGTTTGCAGGCCACCTGGGTGCGATTGTGGAAACATCGGTGCTGGTCCGCCGCCCGGATCATGCCGAGCGACTGAACAAAGAGGGCCTGCGCGTAAGCGGCAAATCGGATCGGCAGGTTGATATTTCCGCCGTGACCGACCCGGGTGCGCTTTCCGGTATCGATCTGGTGATTATCGCGACCAAGGCCAACGCCGTAGAGGGAATTGCCTCCGGAATGGCGGGGCATTTTCCGGATGCCATGGTCATGACCGTTCAGAACGGTCTGGGCTGCGAAGCACTGGTCGCCCGCTATGGCGATTGGCCGATTATCTCGGCGGTGACGTTCATGAGTGGTTTCAAGCATTCCGATGTACATGTCGAATACGAACTGGATACCGAAACCTGGATGGGCCCGTGGGAGCAGGGCAGCGCCGATTTCGAATCGGTACGGAATGTTGCTGAGCTGATTCAGAAAGCGGGCCTCAAGGCGAGGGCATTCCCGAGCCTGCTGCCCGCCCAGTGGTCCAAGTTGATATTCAATTCCGTGGTCAACAGCGTTGCTGCAGCCACCGACCTGCCTCATGTCAGCGCCTACGCCGAAACCACGGCGCCCACCGACCTGGGCCACCTTGTCCGGGCAATGATGGATGAGGGGAAGGCCGTGGCAAAAGCTCGCGGGGTGCGCCTGCATGAGGACCCGTGGGAGATGAATGTAAAGGCCGTCAGCCATGGCCAGACCGGCGACGATGACTACGCGCATGTGCCGTCCATGCTGGATGATGTGCGCGCGCAGCGTCCGACGGAGATTGACTGGATTACCGGCGCGGTGGTTCGCGAGGCGGCGCAAGCCGGAATCGCTGTGCCCATACACGAGACTTTATACCGATTGGTCAAAGCCCGCGAATCGGGATGGGCCAGCCACGGAAGCCAATAACAGAACGGAGAATGGAAATGAGAGTCTGTATCGTAGGTTGCGGTGCGATCGGCAGTCTGTTTGCCGCTCACCTGGCAAGGATGAAGGAAATCGAGGTCTGGGCCTATGACCTGGACCAGCAACATGTCGATGCCATCAATGCGAATGGCCTGCGGCTTTCCGGTGTGAATGACCTGGTATCGCATCCTCATGCGACATCCAATGCGGAAGATATTCCTGCCTGCGATTTTGGCATCGTGGCAACCAAGGCACTGCATACCCGGGCCGCAATTGAAGCGACGGCCGGGGTATTCGCAGACGGTGCGGTGTGTTCAGTGCAAAACGGCGCCGGCAACGAGGAAATCATTGCCGAATATGTCCCGCGCGTGATGCGGGGGACAACATTTCCAGCCGGGCATATCGTCACGCCCGGGCATGTAGCGCAGGATACCGGTGGCAAGACATGGATGGGACCGTTTGAGCCCAAGCCTGCATCCATGGAGGAAGTGCACCGGCTTGCGGAAGCGCTGAGTTGTGCGGGGATGGAAACGCTGGCCATGGAAGACGCACGCGGTGCGCAGTGGACCAAGCTGATTTTCAATGCGGCAACCAACCCTGTCGGTGCCCTGACCCGGCTGCCTCATGGTGTTGCCTGTGACCAGCAGCGCGTGCGCGCGCTGATTTCCGGGCTGGTTGCCGAAGGAGTGGCCGTGGCCGATGCGCTGGGCATTGAACTCGACAGCGACCCCGAAAAACTGATCGATCATGCGCGGGAAGTTGCGTACGACCACAAGGCCAGCATGCTGCAGGACGTGCAGGCGGGCCGGCGCACCGAAGTTGCCGCGCTGAATGGCGGCATCGTCGCTTTCGGGGAAGCCAACCAGATTCCAACTCCACTGAATGCAGCCATCTGGGCGTTGATCGAAGGCCTGGAACATTCAATGACACTCAATGACTGATCACAGGATTGCCCATGACTGAACACACAGAAACAAACACGGAAAATTTTCGGCCCAGCTCAACGGAAATCGAACGTCGCTATCGCAACGTGCATGCGGCGATGGACCGTCATGATCTCGATGCGCTGATCGTCAGTGGCAGTGAGTACACCGGGTTTGAAGGCGCTGTGCGTTATATGTGCGGTTTTCACCTGTTGCATCGATACGCCTACGTGCTGATTCCCCGCGATGGTGAGCCCACCTGCGTATTTCCGCGCGAGGCGACCTGGGTCGGGGATCATTCGGCAACGTTCATCGAGCAACGGGTTTTCCCGTCGCACTGTGGTGAGTGGATGGCGGATTATCTCAGGGAAAGGCAGCTGAGCCGGGTCGGCGTGTATGGTCTGAACTTCATTATTTCGGTTCGGGATTACCGGGCACTGGCCGGTGCGGGGCTGGATCTGATTGATTTCGATGAAGCCTTCGACCATGCGCGTGCGCAAAAGAGCGACGAAGAACTGGTATCGGTTCGCCGCTCCATGGAGATCAACAAGGCGGGTGTTCTGGCGGTCATCCAGGCTTATGAGCCGGGGAAGACGGAAGCCGAGTTGATGGGTGCGGCCGAGGCAACGTTTGCGGCGCTGGGCACCGCGCGCAACACCATGGACATGGTTCTGATCGGGCCCAACGGGTCGATTCTGCCGCAGATGGTATTCCCGAGTCCGACCCGGAAGGTCCGGGATTCCGACGGGCTTTTGTATGGTCTGGAAGTATCCGGACCGGGAGGCCACTGGATCGAATTTTCCAGGCTGCTCGCACCCGGCGGGGTCAACGATGCGACCCGGCGGCTGCTCGATCTGTATGCCGAGTTTCATGAGCTGGTGAAAACGCATTTGAAGGCGGGCTCATCGGCCGAGGAGGTGCATCGGAAGGTGATTGCGCCATTCGAAGGGAAAGGCTACCGGCTTGGCCATGTGTCCGGGCATTCCATCGGCATGACGATGATCGAAGCGCCACGCATCGGTGAGGGGTCGGAATTCGAGTTGCCGGAGAACATGGTGTGCTCGATGCATCCCCATGTCATGACCGAGGATCGTCAGGCCTGTTTGTACATGCAGGAGACCTTCCGGGTCGGTATCGATGGAGGAGAACCGTTATCGGGGGTGCCGGTCAAGGTGTATGACGGCTCGGAAACCAGTCTGTAGGCACGTGCGGACCGGGTATTGAACATGTTTCACAGAGGAGAAGGAAAATGAGTGCGGCAGGAAATGCAAAAGTCGGCGTGATATTCAAATCATATGAGCCAATGTCCGCGATACAGGCCTATGCAAGACAGACTGAAGATTCAAACCTGAGAGGTGGCTTCTGGATCGCAGAAGCCTATCACTGGTTTCGCCAGTATGGGCATGAAGCCCGCGGCTGCATGGCCACGCTCGCCGCCGCGGCCATGGCAACGAAAAAAATTCCGATTGGCCTGGGGATTACCTCGCCCTATATGCGTCATCCCACGACGCAGGCTGCTGAGATGGTGGCAATCGACGAGTTGTCGGGCGGACGCTTCATCATGGGTCTCGGCGCCGGCAAGGTGGGCACGGAATACCTGGAAATCGATCAGAAAAAATTCACTCCCGTCAAGGTACACAAGGAGTCGGTGGATATTCTTCGGGGGGTGATGAGCGGCCGGGCCTTTAAATACGATGGCGAGCTGTTTCGCTGCGACATGCCGGCCGTCGACCGTGAAGGCCGGGGATTGCGTACCGATATTCCGGTGTATATCGGGGCCACCGGTCCGTTCATGCAAAAGCTGGCCGGCCGGACGTTTGACGGCCTGCTGCTGCCGGGGCTGACCTCACCGGGTTTTACACGCTACGCACGGGAGAACATGAGCAGGGGCTTCGAGCAGGCGGATCGTGAGATGCCGGCAGATTTTCCGGTGGGCGGCGTCATTCTCGCGGCCTGTTCGAAAGACGGTGACAAGGCCAGGAATGCAACCCGTCCCTACACGGCGACCTACGTCATCAACAAGCTGCGGAACATCAAGAACAATATCATTCTGAGCAGTTCGGGTTTGCCGGATGAGGCATGGAAACCGTTCATTGCCGCGATCGAAGCCGGTACCGATGACGATGTGACGCATCTGGTCGACGATGACATGATGCGGGCGTTTACGGTGATTTCCGGCACACCCGACGATTGCGTGGTTTTGCTGCAGCAACTGATCGACGCCGGCATGAATTTGCCGTTGATGGAAGTTGTTGGTGACAGTGAACAGGACAACCTTGAGAGTATCCGGTTGCTGGGCGAAGAAGTTGTGCCAAGGCTGAAGCCGGCTGCGGCCTGATGACAGTGAACCGGGTGTTGCAAACGGATGCCCAATGAAGCGATTTGAACGATGAGATTGAAACAATGAGATTGGCAACGATAAAAAACAAGCAAAGCGGGGAGATTACCCTCGGTGCCTGCGTAATTGACTGCTATGTCGATCTGAACGCACTGACCTGCGGACAGTTGCCCGGCACCATGATCGGTTTTCTGGAGCAGGGCGAGGCCGCAATGAACACGGCGCGCGCCGCGGTCGACAAGGCGCTCAAAGACCATGGGCATAGCGAACCTGCCACGCTGTTCAACGCCGAGGGGAAGCGCTATGTCTGGTGTTCAGACGAAATTGAACTGCAGGCGCCCGTGCCTCGTCCGGGAAAAATTCTGCATACATCATGTAATTTCGATTCCCATCTCGAGGAACTGACGACATGGAAGAATCCCGAATGGCAGTCGCATGACTGGCAGAGTTTTCATTTCGAACACCCCACCGGCTTTCTTGAAGCGCCTTCATCGGTCGTGGGTTCCGGGGCCAAAGTTGTCGTTCCGCATTTTACCCAGCAGCTCGACTATGAGATCGAGATCGGCATTGTCATCGGCAAAAAGGCGTTTCGGGTCGACGTGGAAAATGCCATGGATCATGTGGCCGGGTTTACGATCTTCAACGATCTGTCGGCCCGCGATATCCAGGCCCGTGAGCATTCCAACAAGGTCATACTGCTGGGCAAGAGCTTCGACGGGTCCTGTCCTTTCGGCCCGCACCTGGTGACCCCGGACGAGCTGGAGAACCCCCATGACCTCGATATGATCCTGCGCGTCAATGGCGAAGTGCGCCAGGACGCCAATACCTCGCAGATGCATTACAAGACCGCCGAACTGGTTTCATGGTGGTCGAATACGACGCTGGAGCCCGGCGATATCATCACCAGCGGCAGTCCTCCGGGGGTTGCCGCCGGTATGGCCGTGCCGGACTGGCTGGGTCCGGGCGATGTCGTAGAGGCGACTATCGAGGGCCTGGGCACGCTTACTACCTACATCGTGGAGAACGAATATGGCCAATAAGGTCGATCAGGCGCTGGTCGCAAAAGCCGTCGAGAAAGTCGATCGAAGTGCACTGATCGATCTGGTCGTGCAGCTGGTCAACATACCCAGCCCCACCGGACATGAAGGCGATATGGGTCGCGCGGTACATCAGGTACTGCAGGACTCGGGGTTCCGCGCGACGCTCCAGCCGATCGGCGACCAGCGTTATAACGCGGTCGGTATTCTCGAGGGGCAGGGCAGGGGGAAAACCCTGATGTTCAATGGCCACCTGGATACTTCGTTCGGTCCTGAACAGGCGCATCGTGGCCTGGGCTATCGCTGCGAGGGCACCGTGGTCGATGACGAATGGATCTACGGCATGGGTACGTTCAATATGAAAAGTGCCATGGCGACCTATGTGACCGCTGCCACGGCAATCCAGGCAGCCGGCATCAAGCTGGGCGGCGATGTCGTGATTGCCGGGGTCTGCGGTGAGATAGAGAAAGCGCCGACCGGTGAGTTCGACGATCCGGTCTACCAGGGTTATGGCGTGGGTACGAAGTTTGCCATTACGCACGGTGCGGTTGCCGATGCCTGCATTCTCGGTGAACCGACCAATATGATGGTGATCCCGCGCCACTGCGGCACGACCTGGCTGAAAATAGTGGTGCCGGGGGTATTGATCCATACCGCCTGGTCGGAACCGGAACAGAATGCCATCAGCAATGCGACGCTGGTACTGAATGCGCTGCACAAATGGATGCCCGATTACATCGAGCGCAACGCGATAGGTGACTGGCGGCCGAAGGTCAATATTGCTGCAATCGAAGGCGGCTGGCCCTGGCGCGGTGCACGAACGCCGGACACCTGTACGCTATACCTCGATGTGCGCACCATGCCGGATGTACTGCCTGTTGCCGTTTACCGGGAAGTACGGGAACTGATCCGGGAAACCGTCCGGGAGCATGCCTGTCTTGAGGGGACTACGGTCGATATATATGTATCGGCACCGGGTACGTCGATTCCCGACGATCACGAGCTGATCGAGACGATTGTCGAGGCGCATACGCAGCAGCTGGGCGCACCGCCGGAATTCGGAACCGAAATCTGGTACTCCGATGCAGCCCATATGAATCGTTACGGCATACCGACCGTCAACTACGGTTCGGCCGGCAGGATCCGCAGCGGCGGCGGCGGTTTCGATACCCACCAGGGCGAAGCCGTACACATTGGCGATATGCTCGACATTATCAAAGTGTACATACAGTGTATTCTCGGCATGTGCGGTACTGTGGATTGACGGTGAGAAAATATGGCTGACAAGGCACTTCATGAGTTACTGGCGGGCGCCAGGGTCTACGATCTCGGTCAGGCGTACTGGCCGGGTATGCCGGTGCATCCCTTCGATCCGCCGTTTCAGTTCTACATGTACCGCTATCACGAATATGTGGAAAAAGACCTGGGGAAAATAGAGCCTGGTTTCGGCGATGCCATTTCGCTGGTTATCACCTCGATGCATTCCGGTACCCACTTCGACGTTCCGGTGCACATGTCACAGGACAACATGGTGCTGGGGCACGATATCCGTCCGTATCAGCGGGACACCGGTTTTGTCGATCTGCCCGAACCGTTGCACAGCATGGAATCCGTTCCGCCGCTGGTGCTCAAAGCAGTGCTGTTCGATATCCCCGCTGCCAGGGGGGTGGATGTATTGCCGCAGAAATACTCGATTACCGTCGAGGATATGGAAATGGCCGCCGGGCGCCAGGGGATCAGTCTTGACGAAGGTGACTGCGCGCTGGTTCGTACCGGTTTTGGCCGTTATTTTGAAACGGATGCCGATACCTACCTGTACCAGTGGGCGGGGCTGTCCCCCGAGGCGGTGCGCTGGATTGCAGACAGAAAGCCCCGGCTGGTGGGTACCGACAATCTTTCCATCGGTGTGCCGGACCTGTTCGATGCCCATCGTGTCCTGCTGATCGAGAACGGCATCTATGTCATGAAAAGCCTTACGTTCGAGAGCCTTGCGGCCGATCAGCAGTCGGTATCGACGGTCGTCGTGCTGCCGTTGAAAATCAAAGGCGGTGAAGCGTCGTTGATCCGGCCCATCGCCATCGCCTGAAGTAATTGAGGATAATATGAAAGACAATATATGGATCAGCGAACTGAATGAAACGGAAGAGGTACGGGCGGGCTTTGACCGCAGCAAACCCGTGCAGTTTTATGACACCACGCTTCGCGATGGTGAGCAGGCGGTCGGTGTGGTGTTTACCCCCGACGAGAAGTTCGAAATTGCCTGCGGTCTTGCCGACCTGGGTGTGGGCCGTATCGAGGCGGGCTTTCCCAAGGTTTC